>CAYMKM010000096.1:0-7058 GCA_964390985.1 uncultured Clostridia bacterium
GGCTTATTGGGTGTAGCAGCAATATTGGCAGTTGATCTATCCGGAAGGCAAGCCACGCTGTTGTTTATGTTCGTGGCACTGGCGATAGGTCTATTGGCGCAACGCGTGGGTGCACTACCATCGCTACATCATCGCCATCGTTCCGGGAGGTAAATATGAAAAAGCCAATTAAAGTGATTGTTATCTTCGGCACTAGGCCAGAAGCGGTAAAAATGGCACCGGTGGTGCAAGCATTACAGGCCGATCCGGCGTTTAATTGTGTGGTAGCTGTTAGTGCTCAGCATCGCGAGATGCTCGATCAGGTGCTGGAACTTTTTTGCATTGTGCCAAACTACGATTTGGATATTATGCGGCATGGTCAAACCCTTACTGATGTAACCACACGGGTGTTATATGGGTTTCAAGACATTATCAAAGCCGAAAAGCCTGCCGTAGTTTTGGTTCATGGTGACACCACCACCGCCTTTTCTGGTGCACTGGCGGCGTTTTACCAGCAGGTACCCGTGGGGCATGTGGAGGCAGGTCTACGCACTTTCGACCGTTACGATCCCTTTCCAGAAGAGATGAATCGGCGTTTGGTTGATGCCCTAGCCACCTGGCATTATGCTCCTACGCTCACTAACCGCGATAATTTGCTTGCCGAGCGAATTGCCGAATCGAGCATTTACGTGACCGGAAACACAGTGATAGAAGCACTCCGTTCGGTAGCTAGACGGGGTTATGTTTTCACGGACCCTAAATTGCAAGAGATCGCTAATTTACCCGGACGAATGCTGTTGGTAACCACGCATCGGCGCGAAAACCTCTCTGCAGGGAAGTTAGGTGGAATTTACGATGCTTTACGAAATATATTAACCTCCTTCCCTGATACGCGTCTGGTTTTTCCCGTACATAAAAACCCAGCTGTAAGGGAACAGGTTTACCGTGCACTGGAGGGGCAGCCGCGGGTGCACTTAATTGAACCAACCGCGTATGGCGATTTTGTTAATTTAATGGCCCGAGCCCATTTGTTACTTACCGATTCAGGCGGAGTGCAAGAAGAAGGACCAGCGTTAGGTAAACCCGTCTTGGTGTTGCGGGAGACTACAGAACGGCCCGAAGGCGTTTTAGCCGGTACACTTCGTAAAGTGGGGACTCACCCGGAAAAAATAGTGACAGTTGCTAGTGAACTTCTCTCGCAGCAAGCGGCATACGAACAAATGGCACAGGCGCGCAATCCATATGGCGATGGCGCGGCGGCCCAGCGAATTGTGGCTGCATTAAAGCATGCCTGCTTGGGAGGTAGTCGGCCAACCGGCTGGCAAGCCGGAGAAGTGGGCGAGTCAGGTGCCTAGGAGGAGAGGCCGCAATGAGGCGGTTACCACTTTCATTGGTGTTAGCCATTTTTAGTGCCATAATAACCTTAATTTGCGGCATACCTCGAATGGGAATAGGTTTACTGTTAGGTATACCAGTTGCTATGTGTCAACGGTTCTTATCGAGGCTTGGTTTAAAGCAAATTGGTGAAAGCAATAATATTACCAGTGTTATTGCTGTGCTAAAGTGGTCTTTGCTCCGTTTAATACTGGCTTTTGCTGCTTTAGCTGGAGCCTGGCCATTTGGACCGCAAGTGATGCTAGGCATTTTACTTACGATGGTATTTGAAATGGGAACTTATATTGGTACATTATGGTTGATGACGAATAAGCCGTTGGAGTGAACAACATTGGGTGCCGTTGAAGCATTATTTGAAGCGCGTAAACAGGAGTTAGCAAACATCATGAGTCACCTAATGCGTTACGAAGTTTGGCGTATTGGGCCAGTTGAAATAACATCAACGGTACGCAACACCTGGATTATTATGATTGTGTTGTTTGTGGCGGTCTACTTTACCACGCGGCGATTTTCCCAGCAACCAAAAGGTGTTCAAACGGTATTGGAGCTTATATTATCCTTCTACCTTTCTTTAATCGATACGGGTATGGGTCGTATGGGCCGCCGCTTTTTACCAATTGTTGGCACCGTGTTTACCTTTGTGTTTGTTTTAAATGTATCGTGGTTTATTCCCGGCATGCTACCACCTACCACTGATTTGAGCACTACAGCTGCATTAGCTGTAACAACAATTCTTATGGTGCAGGTAGCAGGCATTATGCAAAATGGCTGGCGTGGCTATTTGCGTAATTTTGCCCAACCTTCGCCTGTGTTGCTTCCCATGAACATAATTGAAGAGTTGGTAAAACCTATATCACTGGCAGTACGACTGTTTTGCAATATGCTTGGTGAAAAAATGGCAGTGACCATTTTGTTTATTCTAGTGCCCTTGCTGGTTCCGGTACCTATAATGTTTTTAGGGCTGCTAATGGGTGCTATCCAGGCTTATATATTTTGCATGTTGTCCGTTTCTTATTTGGCATCAACAACAAAAGGACATTAGCTCGGTTAGGGGCCGGGCAAATAAGGAGGAATTCTAATGAACATCATGGCAATTTATGCAGTAGTTATTACAATGGTTGTTCCAGCGTTAGCTTCAGCTATTAACCAGGGGTGGTCTACTACCACGGCGATAAACGCCATGGCGCGCCAACCCGAGGCAGCTGGTGAAATGCGCAGTGCACTGCTACTAGCGTTAGCTTTTATGGAAGCAATCACCTTGTTCTCCATGGCTGTCGCTATAGTTCTGGCCTTCCTTTTGTAATGCAAGTTAGGCAAAGGTGGTCAGTATAATGGTTTCGGCAATAATTGCTACAGCAGCTCAAACACAGGCTAACCCTATTTCATTTCACTTTTGGACATTTGCCTTCCAGGTTATTAATGTGCTGGTGGTACTGTATTTCCTCAGTAAGCTGCTATTTAAGCCGCTAGGAAACCTGATGGCGCAAAGAGAGAAACAAGTGACTGATGCTATGGATAAAGCTGCTGTAGTGCAAGCCGAAGCGGACAAACTGTTAGCTGAGTACGAAAAACGTTTGGCAACAGCGCAAGACGAAGTACAGGAGATATTGGCTAAAGCAGCGCAAAAGGCGGATGAATACCAACAACAACGCCAAAAAGATGCCAATGTAGATTATGAGAAGCGGTTGGCACAGGCTAAAATGGAAATAGCTGCAGAAAAGCAGCAGGCCTTAAAGGAAATGCGGGACGAAATAGCCCGTTTAGTGGTGCTGGCCGCCGGCAAGGTTGTTGGGCAAGTTCTGCGTGAAGAGGATCATCAGCATCTTGTTGATGATTACGTGGCAAAGGTGGGCGAATTGAATTGAAATATACGCCTACCGTAGCACGCAGGTATGCTGAAGCCTTGGCTCAGTTGGCGCAAGAACAAGGTTTGTTGGATACTCTTAGCAATGAATTGAACATGATTGCTTATTTAATAAAAAGCCAATCTGAGTTGGCAACTGTTTTATACAGCCCACATATGCCTGTAAAAACTAAGGAGAAAATCATCGCTGCAGCGTTAGCTCATCGAATATCGCCGTTGAGCTTAAATTTTGTGCTGGTGTTGGTGCGCAAGCGTCGGGAACAGTATATGGAAGATATTATTGCAGCGTATGTACACTACGCTGATGCAGTCCGAAATATAGTGCAAGCTGATGTGCGGGTGGCTCGGCCCATTAGCCCTACGCAAGAGGAAGCCCTTCGTCAGCAGTTGGCTAAGTATTGTGGGAAGCAAGTGCGGTTAGAGACTCATATAGACCCTTCTATTTTAGGGGGAGTTATTGTCCAAATTGGTGGCATCACCATTGATGGTAGTGTGACCACTCGTTTGCGTCAGCTACAAGACGCCGTACCTGAAGCTAATATTGGGTTGCAGGAGTGAATGATTTGTCTATCAGACCAGATGAAATCACAAACATTATTAAACAGCAGATAGAACGCTTTCAACCAGGCCTGATAGTGGATGAAGTTGGTACAGTGCTTATGATGGGCGACGGCATAGCCCGCGTTTATGGCTTGCCCGATACCATGGCCAACGAAATGTTGGAGTTTCCCGGCGGTACTTACGGTATGGCCCTTAATTTAGAAGAAGATAACATTGGTTGCGTATTGCTTGGGTCGTATCAACACATAAAAGAGGGCGATCCGGTGCGGCGGACAGGCCGTATTGTGCAAGTGCCAGTTGGTGAGGCCATGATTGGTCGTATTGTAAACGCGTTAGGCCAACCTATTGATGGTGGTGACCCGCTATCAATTGATGAATACCGACCACTGGAAATGACGGCACCTAGCGTTGTGGAGCGACAAAACGTAGATCAGCCACTACAGACTGGCATAAAAGCTATCGATTCCCTCATTCCTATTGGCCGGGGGCAGCGGGAGTTAATAATTGGCGATCGGCAGACGGGCAAGACAGCCGTTGCTGTAGATACTATCCTCAATCAAAAGGATAGCGATGTGATATGTATTTATGTGGCCATTGGGCAGAAGGCATCGACAGTAGCAGGTATAGTAGAGAAATTGCGTCAGCATGGCGCTATGGATTATACCGTTGTGGTGTGTGCCACTGCTTCTGAGCCAGCACCTATGCTTTACATAGCTCCGTATGCTGGAGCTACGCTGGGCGAACATTTTATGTACCAAGGTCGTCATGTGCTAGTTGTCTACGACGACCTTTCGAAACATGCCGCTGCCTACCGTGAACTCTCCCTTTTGCTGCGCCGTCCGCCCGGTCGCGAGGCCTTTCCTGGAGATGTTTTCTATTTGCACGCCCGCTTATTGGAACGCGCTGCCCGCTTAAGCGATAGTTTGGGTGGCGGTACTCTTACCGCTTTGCCCATTATTGAAACACAAGCAGGGGATGTATCGGCGTATATTCCTACTAATGTGATTTCCATTACCGATGGGCAGATATTTTTAGAAGCTGATCTATTCTACGCTGGGCAGCGGCCGGCCATTAACGCAGGAATTTCTGTTTCTCGCGTAGGTGGCGATGCGCAAATAAAATCTATGAAAAAGGTGGCAGGCACCCTACGGCTAGATATGTCGCAGTACCAAGAACTAGTATCGTTTGCCCAATTCGGTTCAGAATTGGATAAAGCTACACAAGCTCGCCTTATACGGGGTGAACGGGTGACGGAAATTCTCAAGCAAGGCCAATATGAACCTATGCCTGTGGGTGAGCAAGTGGCAGTGTTGTTTAGCGCAATTAATGGGTTTTTAGACGATATTGATGTTGAGCAAGTGAAGACTTTTGAAAGCTCATTTTTGGCTTATATGCGCCAAGAGCAATCGGAGTTGCTGACACAAATAGGGCAAGGAGAATGGGATGATACCCTTGCTGCCAAGTTATATGAGGTAGTGGAGGGTTTTAAAAAGACTTTTGCTGCGCAGTAAACTTGAGGTGAATATGCTTGGTCGGTTCGCAACGTGATATTAAGCGTCGTATTCGCAGTGTGCAAAGTATACAACAGATCACCCGCGCCATGCAGCTTGTTTCGGCGGCGAAACTGCGTCGTGTGCAAAAAAGCGTGCTGGATGGGCGTCCTTATGTAAACAAGCTAGATCAGGTGATCCACCGCTTAGCATATTCTAATCGCAGCAATTTGCGGCACCCACTGTTGAAGGCGCGTAAGGTGCAACGAGCCGCTTATTGTGTTATTACAGCCGACCGCGGGTTAGCTGGTGGTTATAATATTAGTATTCTTCGCCTAGCACAGGATGCTTTAAATAAGGAAGAGCACCCGTACTCGCTAACAGTAGTAGGGCATAAAGGACGCGATTTCTTTCGCAAAAATGATTTTACTATCGATGCGGAACATACCAGTTTAGGCGATGATGTTTCTTGGGAAGAAGCGAAAGAGATTGCTAAGCACCTAATGAATGATTTTTTAGCTCATCGTGTGGATGTCGTTCACCTTGTTTATACGCAATTTCAAAGTGCTATCGCGCATAAACCAGTAATTGAGCAACTAATACCATTGCCAACCTGGCCAGGTAAAACTGGAGTAGAAGATGTTGATCAGCAACCCTATATTGTGGAGCCTTCGTTACCGCAAGTGTTGGACGTATTAATACCCCGTTATATCAAAACCAAGGTTCACCGTGCTCTTCTAGAAGCCAAAGCGAGTGAGCATGGGGCACGCATGGTTGCTATGCGTAATGCTACAGAAAACGCGAAAGAGATGATAGACGATCTCACGCTTAGTTATAACCGAGCCCGACAGGCGAGCATCACCACAGAAATATCGGAAATAGTTGGTGGTGCCCAAGCACTAGCTGGTCCTGTTGGCAGGGGAGGATAACAAAATGGTTGCGCAAGAGAATAAGTTAGGGCGTTTGGTTAGTATTATGGGGCCAGTGGTCGATATTCAATTCGACTCCGGGCATCTACCCGATATAAACAATGCCATCATTGTTGATGTTAATGATGAGCGTTCAGTACACCTTACCTTAGAAGCTGCGCAGCATTTAGGGAATAACAGCGTACGCTGTGTGGCACTAGGCTCCACTGATGGGCTCTCACGTGGCTTACCTGCACGTGATACTGGTGCACCAATTCATGTGCCAGTCGGGCGCGAGGTGTTAGGGCGGATTTTCAATGTACTGGGCGAACCGGTAGATGGCAAAGAGGCAATTAACACCAATGAGCGTTTGCCTATACATCGACCGGCACCCGCTATAAATGATGTAAAACCCGCCCGCGAAATACTTGAGACGGGCATTAAAGTGGTAGATCTGCTAGCTCCCTATCCCCGCGGTGGTAAAATTGGTTTATTTGGCGGTGCCGGTGTAGGTAAAACCATTCTTATTATGGAGTTGATTCGGAACATCGCCTATGAGCACGGCGGTTTCTCCGTTTTTGCCGGGGTTGGTGAGCGAACACGTGAAGGTACGGCGTTGTATCAGGAAATGATGGAATCAGGAGTTATTGATAAAACAGCTATGGTTTTTGGCCAGATGAATGAACCCCCTGGTGCACGTTTGCGCGTCGCGCTTACTGGTTTGACCATGGCTGAATTTTTTAGGGATAACGAAGGACAGGATGTATTGTTGTTTATCGACAACATCTTCCGTTTTGTGCAAGCTGGTTCAGAAGTCTCAGCTTTGTTAGGACGCATGCCTTCTGCAGTGGGTTACCAGCC
>CAYMKM010000097.1:0-6926 GCA_964390985.1 uncultured Clostridia bacterium
TCATGGTGTTCGCTTTAGTGGTAGCCTACTTAACTAACCAGAATCTGGTGGGGCGATAGTATCGTAGAAGCGGCGGACTGTATCCAGATCATGACCAGCCCAGCGATAATTCATGGTATCTACATTAGCGCCGATGACAGGCGAATTAACACGCTCCATTATTTCCACCTGTAAATCGGCATCATTGGTGACTAAACCATGGTTATCTAAGGCCATTCTCATACCTGCTGCACCGACAAACGGACAACAGCGGCTAATCCCCTCAGAAATAAGATCGATATAGAGCTGTCGATCTTCGGGAACCTCCGGCTTGGCCCAACCGCCATCTATACGTAGTATGTCGGTACCAATTATGCCAGCCAATTCGACGAATTGCTTCATACGCTCGATTTGGGCGGCCATAGCCTCTTCACCTACGACTAGGAAATCGTTACCCGGGGCGACGGCTGAGGCCCGCATGCCCCGACTTTTTAGCTGATCCCGTATTTGGGTGGCGCGCTTGACAGCGTCGGCAAAAGCCTCGTCATCTTTGAGGTTCCAAATATCACGGCCTAGCAGTTCTGTACAGCGAAAACCGCTATTAGCAGCGAAATTGAGGAATTCTTCAAACGTACCCAAATAGTTGTAGTGTACAAGTCCAAACTCTGGCATGATAAGTCCCTCCTTATACAGGTGTATGTTTCTCCATTGTTAAGCATCTCGCACTAATATCCTCCCTGTGGCAGGAGATACATCACAGTTAAAGAACCATCACGGGAATGTTAGACTAGTTGTTTGTACATGAGGAGGTCCCTAATGGAAAAGGTACGGATAGGAGTCATTGGTGCTCACAGCCGCATGGGCATCTCTCAAACATGGCAAAATAGCGGTAAAGCTGTTGTAGTGGCGGGCATGGATGTACGCCCGGAGAATCTGGAAGTGTTCCAAAAGAATGTTAACCCTGAGGCTGCTGTAACCACAAGCGCAGATGAGCTGCTAGCCAGGGATGACATTGATGCGATTGCCATTTTCTCGCCTGATTTTACTCACGAAGAGTATACTGTAAAGGCGTTGGAAGCTGGTAAGCACGTCTTTTGTGAGAAACCCATGGGCATTAGCACCGAAGGGTGCGACCGCATGCTGGCGGCATGGAAAAGATCGGGTAAGCAGTTGATGATTGGTCACAACATGCGCTACATGGGTTGGGTACGTACGATGAAGGAGATCATCGACTCCGGAGTCATTGGCGAAGTGAAGACCGCCTGGTGTCGTCACTTCATCAACTATGGATCACGCTGGTATTATCACGATTGGCATGCCACCCAGAAAGATGCTAACACACTGTTGCTGCAGAAAGGTTCGCACGACATTGATGTGTTGCACTGGTTGGTTGGCGGTTACAGCAAGGTAGTGGCCGGCTTTGGCGGGCTCGATTACTTTGGTGGCGATAAGCCAAACGATCTGCGTTGCCCCACCTGCGCTGAACAGGAGACTTGCCTGGAGCGGCAGCTAGATGTGGAGCCAGCGTGGCGGCATATGTGTGTGTTCCGCCAGGAAGTTGATATCGAAGATAACCAAATGATTATGATGAATATGGATAACGGCGTGCGTGCATGTTATCTGCAGTGTCACTTTGCTCCCGATGCCTGGCGTAACTACGCTATTATAGGTACCGAGGGTCGGTTGGAGAATATGGCCAACGGCGATGTACGTGTTCTAACCAGACAATCGCATAGCTGGCGTGAGTATTCAGACCGTCTTTACGAAGTTAAGCCAGCAAAGGGTGGGCATGGCGGTTCTGATGGCAACGAAGCGCTCGATTTCATTAATTTGATTTGGACCGGGAAATCGGCTATCGCTTCGCCAATAGCGGCCCGCATGGCTGTGGCTGCTGGTTGTGCTGGTGCGGAATCAATTCGCCGCGGCGGTCAGCCGGTAGTAATACCAGAGCTGAAGCTATAGCTTTTACGCAAACCATATGGCTCTGTTTCGTAGTGTGTGATGGTATCACGCCAATCGAACAGAGCCATACGCTTTTTGGTGAAGGCCTATATGATATAAATAAAGGTGGGGTGTTATTGTGGCTAGGAAAACTACGACAGCGTCATTCGGCACATCAAAAAGAGAGAGTCATGATGCCAGTAGTTTTTATGCTCGCAATTTATACGCCCACTCCGAACTGATCTTTAACAATCCACCACCCAAAATCGACATTCCTAGTGTACCGGAAAGGCCGCTAGCCGAATGGGCCGACCGGGTTTATTGCCACACAGCTGAAGATATGTGCCAGATACCCGACGCCAGCGTGGCGTTGGCTTTCACATCACCGCCATATAACACCGGCAAAACCTACGACGAAGACCTAGCCCTGCCAGAGTATCTGGACCTTATTAGCCGGGTAGGCGCACAAGTATACCGGGTGCTCAAACCCGGCGGCAGATATGTAATAAACATTGCCAACTTGGGAAGAACCCCATACATTCCTTTGCACGCTTTGTTCTATATTCGTCACATAGCCTTGGGTTTTCAACCAGCCGGCGAGATTATTTGGCAAAAGGGTAAAGGGATGAGCGGCAGTTGCGCCTGGGGGAGCTGGCGATCGGCATCAGCACCTCGCCTGCGTGACATTCATGAGTATTTGTTAGTCTTTACAAAAGAAGGGTTCCGTCGCCCCGATAAAGGCCAAAGCAACATTGAACCCGAGGAGTTTATGGCCGCGACCCTCTCCGTTTGGGATATACGGCCAGAATCAGCCCGGAAAATAGGGCATCCGGCCCCCTTCCCGGTGGAATTGGCCGCCAGGGTGATACAACTTTATAGCTATGTGGACGATGTAGTGCTAGACCCGTTCAACGGATCTGGCACCACCTGTGTAGCGGCGAAGCAGAATGACCGCCACTACGTAGGCTACGACATTGAACCATCCTACTGCCAGCTAGCCGAGGAACGGTTGGCTGAAGCGGAGTGAGCACCACCGCCTCGGCTCTCATCACACCAAATGAAACAGACTCATACGCAAAATTACCAACGTACAACTATCTCTTCAACTGACTTGCGCGACTTGACCCGGGTGGAATCCGCCTTCGCATAACCCAGCGGTGATAAGTAGAACACTTCCTCATCAGCTGCTAGCCCTAGCACATCTCGAGCCACATCCTTATCGAACGCACCTATCCAGCACGTGCCCAAGCCCACTTCAGCCGCAGCCAGAGTAAAGTGATCGCAAATAATAGCCGTATCGCACATCAAATAATCCGTCCCATCGCCCCGCACCCAGTTGTTGCGCCGCTGCCCCGTAAACGCCACCAATATTGGCGCCTCCGCAAACCACGGCCGCTCATACGCAGCCAACAGCCGCTGCCGAGCCTCACCTTGCAGTAAGTGTATCTTCCACGGCTGCCGATTAGCCGCACTAGGCGCATGCCGAGCACACTCCAAAATATAATCGAGTTTATCTTGCGGCACTTCATCTGGCAAATACCCACGTACACTGCACCGCTTCTTACACAACTCCAAAAAAGACATTCAAGAATCCCCCTTTCATCATCAATAGTTCAAGGTTTTTCATTAAGTCCCCTCCAATATGCAGTCTCATTATGCGTTTCCTACCGTATCTGGTGGTATAATGCATTAAAAGGAGTGATGCTAGTGTTAGGAGATTGTAAAGATAGATCATTATCTGCGGCCGGTCAGCGCCGCATTGAATGGGCGGCAGCAGGCATGCCTGTCCTCAACTCAATTAGAGAACGTTGGCAACAAGAGAAACCCTTAAGTGGCCTCACCGTTGCCGCCTGCCTACACGTTACCACCGAAACAGCCAACCTTATGCGCACCCTACAAGCCGGCGGTGCCAAAGTATCACTTTGCGCCTCAAACCCATTATCCACCCAGGATGATGTAGCCGCTGCGTTGAATGAGGTATACAGTATTCCAACCTATGCCATTCGGGGTGAAGATACGGCCACATATTATCGACACATCAACCAAGTGCTGGATACAAATCCAGAGGTAACAATGGATGACGGTGCCGATTTAGTCAACACCATTGTCAGCCAGCGCACCCAGCTCATCCCGCACATTATGGGTAGCTTGGAAGAGACCACTACTGGCGTAATTCGCCTGCGAGCCATGGAAGCGGCTGGCGCACTCCCCTTCCCGGTAGTCGCCGTCAACGACGCTCGCACTAAGCACATGTTTGATAACCGCTACGGCACTGGCCAATCGACCATCGATGGCATTTTGCGGGCCACCAACATGCTGTTGGCCGGCAGCACATTTGTGGTCGTCGGCTTCGGCTGGTGCGGCCGGGGCCTAGCCATGCGAGCTAGCGGCATGGGCGCCAACGTAGTGGTGGTGGAAGCAGACCCCTTGCGGGCCCTGGAAGCCGCCATGGAAGGGTATCGGGTGCTACCCATGCTGGCCGCCGCCGCCATCGGCGACGTGTTTGTAACCGTCACCGGCAACAAGCATGTAATTGACACCCACCACTTCGCCGTAATGAAAGACGGCGCAGTCGTCGCCAACTCCGGCCACTTCGACATCGAAATAAACGTCAACGCCCTCGCAGCCAACGCCATTAGCCACCGTCAAGTGCGCCCTGGCATCGATGAATACCTACTAGAAGGCGAACGTCGCATCAGGCTACTGTCCCAAGGCCGCTTAGTAAACTTAGCCGCCGCCGAAGGACACCCCGCCCAGGTGATGGATATGAGCTTCGCCAACCAGGCATTATCTACCCGGTACATATACACTAACCCCAGCCAACTAGCGAACAAAGTATACCCTGTACCAAACGAGATAGACCGTGAAGTCGCCCGTTTGAAACTAGCCGCCATGCATATTGAAATAGAAAAGTTAACTGCCGAACAAGAAGAATACCTGGCCAGTTATAACATGGGGACGTAATATAACCGGAACTGGAGGTCGCTATATGAATAAAGTGAGTAAAAAGGACGCTTTAGAGTATCACAGCCAGGGAAGACCCGGTAAAATTGAGATCAACATCACTAAACCCGTGACTACACAGCGCGACCTCTCCTTAGCATACACACCCGGTGTCGCCGAACCTGTGCGCCAAATTGCCGCCACCCCAGATACAGCCTACGATTACACCGCCAAAGGCAACCTCGTAGCCGTAATCACCAACGGCACTGCAGTCTTAGGCCTAGGCAACGTTGGCCCCTTGGCAGGCAAACCGGTTATGGAAGGCAAAGGCGTCCTTTTTAAACGCTTCGCCGACATCGATGTTTTCGATATTGAAATTGATACCACTGATCCAGATGAATTCGTGCGTGTGGTAAAATCACTCGCACCAACCTTTGGCGGCATCAACTTAGAAGATATCAAAGCCCCCGAATGCTTCCAAATAGAAGAAGCCCTGCGCCGGGAGATGGATATACCAGTCTTCCACGACGATCAACACGGCACAGCTATTATCGCCGGCGCCGGCTTACTTAATGCTGTAGAAATCGCTGGCAAGCAGTTAGATCAAGTGAGCATTGTGTTCAGCGGTGCCGGGGCCGCCGCTATAGCCTGCGCCAAGTTCTTCATTAGTTTAGGCGCCCGCAAGGAAAATATAACCCTGTGCGACTCCAAAGGCGTTGTTTACGCTAGCCGCAGTGAGAACATGAACCAATTCAAAGCCGAATTCGCCCACGAAACCACAGCACGTACACTAGCCCAAGCCTTGCAAGGCGCCGATGTATTCATCGGTTTATCCGCCAAAGGCCTGGTTAACGCCCAAATGCTACAAACCATGGCCGAGCGGCCCATCATTTTTGCCCTCGCTAATCCCGACCCGGAAATACCATATAAAGAAGCCAAAGCCGCCCGACCCGACGCCATTGTGGCCAGCGGCCGCAGCGACGACCCCAACCAGGTTAATAACGTGCTAGGCTTCCCGTTCATTTTCCGTGGCGCCCTGGATGTGCGAGCCACCGATATTAATGAAGATATGAAAGTAGCCGCCGCCCGTGCTTTGGCCCACTTAGCCCGCCAAGAAGTGCCCGAAGCTGTCTCTCGGCTATATGGCGTGGAGAAGCTTCGCTTTGGCCCGGATTATATAATCCCCAAGCCGCTTGACCCCCGGGTGCTCACCTGGGTAGCCCCTGCTGTAGCCCAAGCCGCCATGGATACCGGCGTAGCCCGCATTCAGCTTGATCTGGACGATTATTCTACCAGCCTGACATCGCGCTTCGGCTTAGCCCGGCAGGTGAAAGAGGCCGTCGTGGCTCGCGTGCGCCAACAGCCCCGGCGGGTGGTGTATAGTGCTGGCGAGAATGCAAAAGTGATTCAAGCTGCAGCTCGGGTTAAAAAGGAAGGGATCGCCCACCCAATTTTGGTAGGCCGAACGGCGGTTATAACAGCACAGATGGAGCAGATGGGCCTCTCGGGTCAATTAGAAATTGTAGACCCCATCAGCTCGCCCTTGCTGGTTGAGTATACCCGTGACTTTTACGCCCTGCGCCAGCGGCGGGGGGTGGCCCGCAGCGAAGCGATCACACTGGTGCAACAACCCATATACTTCGCCACCATGATGGTGCGTACCGGACAGGCCGATGCTCTGGTAGGCGGGCCGATAACCCGAGCCAGCGATGTGTTGCAACCAGCCATACAATTGATAGGTACCGATAATAAAGCAGAGTTAGTGGCCGGGCTAAGCACCATTGTGGCTGGCAACACCATCTATTTCTTAACAGATACCCTGGTCAACGTTAATCCCAGTGCAGAAGAGCTAGCCACCATAGCCTTAATGGCCGAAGAGCGGGTGCGGGTGATGGGCATAGAGCCGCGGCTGGCCATGCTCAGTTTCTCCAATTTCGGCGTCAGCAGCAGCCCGGCTGCAGAAAAAATGCGTCAAGCCGCGCAAATAGTGAAAGCACTGCGGCCGGAAGTGGTGTGCGATGGCGAGATCCAAGCCGACCTAGCCGTAGATCACGCCCGTTTGG
>CAYMKM010000098.1:0-6892 GCA_964390985.1 uncultured Clostridia bacterium
CCATAAGCACTATTTGGCCGCCTAAGCCTATTGGTAGAAGCATACATACTGTAGCTGCCAAGCAATGAAATAAAGGAAGCACACACAAAAACACATCATCATTGGTAACACCAATAGCCTCAGTAGTTGCAGTAACATTGGCTACCAAATTTCTATGGGTAAGCATGGCACCTTTGGGTTTGCCTGTGGTGCCCGACGTATAAATAAATACAGCCAAATCATTCGCCTTAACTTGCTTGCCTAAAGGCGAATCGTCACCGGCCATTAGTAGTTGCTGCCACTGTGTTTGCGCTGCATAATCGACCCATATAATATTCGGGATGCTTGCGGCAATGGTTTCGACTGCTGGTAACTGAGCTGAGATCACTAATTTAGCCTTAGAATCCTCAATAATATAATGCAATTCATCGGCTGTCCATACAGGATTAATTGGTACCGCAATTGCGCCGATACCAGTAACAGCAAAATAAGAGATAATAAATGCTGGAGTGTTTGGTAGCACCAGCACCACTCTATCTCCTGGTTGAACACCCATATATTGCAAATGGTGACCTAGCCTATTCACCAAAACAAGCAATTGTGTATAAGAGAAAACTTCATCTTCAAAGCGCAAAGCAATTTTATTAGGCGATGTAGCTGCGGATTGTTTTAGCATTTGGTACAGCGTCATATACTAACATCCCTTCTGCATATGGTATACACCATAGCGAGCGAGCTGGCAAGTAATCCGGTTGAGGTGTCGCTCATCAATCGGAATGATTCCAATTATCTTCTGGAAAGTATTGCTAATTCCTCCATTGAGGGCTGCTATACAGCCACTGATACCAATGGTAAGTACGCATAACGTTAAACACATAGTTACGCGTTTCAGGGAAGGGAATTTGTTGATAATTATTTAGGGATCCATCCCAGGTACCATTATTTACCCATCGGCGGACATTACTAGCTCCACAGTTATAAGCCGCCAAGGCTCGAGTTAATTCACCTTCGAACAATAATAACAAATACGATAAATACCAAGCACCCATGCGGATATTCAATTCAGGGTTGTAAAGCTGCTCTTTTTGCCAATTAGGTATGGCCATTTGCTGTGCTATCCAAGTACCTGTATCGGGCATGATCTGCATTAGGCCCATTGCACCCTTGTTTGAAGTGGCATTTGGGTTATAGCTAGATTCCACCTTAACCACTGCTGCTAGCACAAGAGGATCCAAATGGTGGGTTTCTGCTGCCAACGACAAAATGCTCCGATAGTGTATTGGCCAAAAAATGCGCAATACCGTCTTGTGTGGAAGCGCTACTAATACGATCAACCCTAAACAAACAAAGACTACAAAGCGTAAATGCAGGCGAGACAATAGTTACCTCCCGTCGCCAATGGAACCCGTTAGAGTGCGCCACACTTTTTGCACTTGATTAGCAGTATCCTGCAGCAAACCCGAATTATCAATGCAAATATCAGCCATCTTCCGCTTTTGATCCAAGGGCAGCTGACTTTTTATGCGCGCTAATGCAGCATCGCAAGTAAGATTATCCCTTTTCATTAACCTTGCCAACTGTATTTTTTCTGGCACCCATACTACAGCAGTTCTATCGCATAACGGTAAGGCTATGCCGCTTTCAAACAGAAGTGGTATATCCAGCACTACCAAGGGCACGTTACTGGCAGCTTTAGCCTCCTGTAACCTTTGCACAATAGCTTCATGCACCAATGGGTGCACTATCTTTTCCAGTCTATGCTTAGCAGCCGAATCTGAGAAGATTATATCTGCCAGGAGGTGACGGTCAAGAGAGCCGGCACAATCAACCACTGTTGGTCCAAATGCATTCACTACAGCACTAAACCCTGCTGTGCCTGGCATAACCACTTCTCGAGCTATGGCATCAGCATCTATTACCAAAGCACCCAAGCTGCGCAGCATGCCACTAATAGTGCTTTTCCCAGAAGCTATCCCACCAGTTAGGCCTAAGACATGCATATGCCTTCCTCCTATTGTTGGCAATGCGCACAGTAAACGGTTCCCCGCCCAGCTAATCGCACTTTTTGCAGCGTACTACCGCATTTTTTGCACGGCTGACCAGCCCTACCATATACAAGCAAATGATGTTGGTTTTCGCCAGGCTCTCCTCTGCCATCCACATAGTCGCGGAAGGTTGTGCCATGATTTTGCAAAGCATCGGTGAGTGTGCTGCGTATGGCTTGGCATAAGCAACTTATTTCGCTAGCCGTAAGGCTGTTGGCTGGCCGTTGCGGCAATATACCAGCACAAAATAAACTCTCATCTGCGTAAATGTTACCCAACCCGGCTATGCGTCTTTGATCAAGTAGCAAAGCTTTAATAGGAACCGAGCTGCGACCTATAGTGTTAGCTAAGGTTTTCGGGGTAAAATTGTCGGCCAATGGTTCTGGACCAACCTTAACAATGCTGGTTAAAGCGTCCTCATTCTCCGCCCAGTAAAACCGGCCAAATTTGCGTTGATCTACAAAGCGTAATGAAATTCCACCGCTAAGCTCTAACAAAGCTCGCAGGTGTTTTTCTTCATATGTTGTGTTGGTTGGCAGAGCCATTAAGCGACCAGTCATGCGCAAATGAACAAGCAAAAATCCTCGGTCAGCCACTGTGAATATCAGGTATTTACCACGCCTGTTAATATCAGTTAGGCAACCACCGACCAAGCGTTCCCGTAAAAGCGCTGCCGGAGTATTAGCCGCAACTTTCTCCCAGAAAAAGTGCACTTCACATACAACACGGCCGCAGATTACTGGCAGCAGTGTACGGCGCACAGTCTCCACTTCTGGTAGCTCAGGCATCTTTCAACTCCTTAATATCTAACCAGTTGGGCCCGGCACCTATCGATACCGATAACGGCACTACCAGCTCGTACGCACCTTCCATGGCTGTGCGTACAATTTTTGCAGTAGCCATTAGCTCGCTTTGCGGGACTTCTAACACCAATTCGTCATGCACCTGTAGTAACATTTGCGAATGCAAACCAGCCTCGTTCAACTTGCTCTCTACGCGTAGCATGGCTAGTTTTATGATATCTGCAGCCGACCCTTGAATAGGTGTGTTCATTGCCGTCCGTTCGGCAAAGCTGCGTTGCGGCCATTTGCGGCTGTGCAAATCGGGTAAATAACGACGTCGGCCTAACACTGTAGTGACATACCCCTGCGAGCGGGCTATGGCCACTGTCTCCTCCATATATCGCTTGACGCCCGCATAACGGCGGAAGTAATTATCAATATAAGATTGCGCAGCCTGACGCGTTAGCCCTGTCCCTTTGGCCAGGCCAAAACTGGATATGCCATACACAATACCAAAGTTTATTGCTTTCGCAGCACTGCGCATCTCGCTGGTTACTTTCTCTGGATCAACTTCGAACACCTCAGATGCCGTTTTAGTATGAATATCGGCGCCAGCGCGAAAGGCCGTAATTAAGTTCTCGTCGCCGGAGAGATGGGCTAAAACGCGCAACTCAATTTGCGAGTAATCAGCCGATAAAAGCATCCAGTCTGGCTTGCCGGGCAAAAAGGCCCTGCGTATCTGGCGTCCTAGCGCTGTGCGAACGGGAATGTTCTGCAGGTTTGGGTTTGTGCTGGAGAGCCGCCCTGTGGCGGTTACTGCTTGATTAAACGTGGTATGCAAGCGACCTGTACTCTTATTTATTAGCGCAGGTAATGCATCTACATAAGTCCCCTTCAGTTTCATCAGTTGACGGTAATCTATTACCTGTTGAGCCACTTCGTGCTCCATTGCCAGTTCTTCGAGTACATCGGCTGAAGTGGATGGTCCCGTTTTTGTACTCTTCTTCACTGGTAAACCTAGCTTGTTAAAGAGAACCTCAGCCAATTGCTTGGGCGAGTTGATATTAAACTTTTCATTAGCTAATTCATAGATGCTTTCTGTTAAACGCTTAATATCGTTGGCCATCTCCTGTGACATAGTGGCCAAACACTCTGGGTCTATAGTAATTCCAGCTAGCTCCATACGTGCTAACACTCTTGTTAGTGGCAACTCAACTTCACAATAAAGCTTCTGCAAATCATTCTCTTTCAATTTTGTGGTCAATGCCGGGGCAGCCGCTTGCAACACCTGATGGCGAATGGCTAAACTGGCCGGATCAGGCGCTGCAGCATCCATGGGTGGTAACACTCCTATGCCACACTTTATAGCTAAATCAGCCAGCGAATGATCGCCTTGTTCGGGATGGCACAAATATGACATAAGCATCAAGTCATCAACTTGCTTTACATTTGCAGAAATATCGTCGCTACGCTGGCCTACAGCAACTAGCTGTGTTTTTAGGTCGTGACTGCGCAAAGGCCTGGTACCCTGCAGTAACCGACAGTACAGGTCGAAACAACCGCCATCGGCGTAAACCATCTGCTCCCCGCCGGCCACCGATACCATCACCGGGCGCAAATGTTGCGCATCTTTCTCGTCGAATGCAGCAAGAACTGTAAGCGGATCTGATAAGTTATCTATTGCCGTTTGCCACGACTCACGCTGCACTTGCTGCAGCTGCAAGGGACGCACATCATCCACTGGCAACAATGCTTGTTGGGCAACTGCTTGTACATCCGCATGGTAACGCTTATGTATTTGCGTTAGCAACCCACGCATTTCTAGTTTGGTACAAAGCTGTGCTAAACTATGAGCATCCGGTTTTTGCAGCTGAAACTCCGGCCAATCGACCTTTATTGGCACATTAGTATCTATGCGGGCTAGTTGCCAACTAAGGCGAGCGTCATCTGCGTGGGTTCTTATTCTTTCTCCCACTTTGCCGGCTATTTCATCTGCATGTGCCAACACGTTATCAACTGTTTCATATGTAGCTAATAGATTTAATGCTGTTTTTTCACCGATGCCCACCACGCCGGGTATATTATCGGATTTATCCCCCATTAACGCCTTTAAATCGACCACCTGTGGCGGTGTAATACCTATCTTCTGTTTTACCATTTTTTCATCGTATCTATCCATATTCGAGATGCCTCTAAGTGTAATTAACACTTGCACATCAGGGCTAACAAGCTGCAGAGCATCTTTGTCACCGGTGACAATAACAGTAAATAAGTTCTCTGTTTCCGCTTGCCTAGCCAGGGTGCCAATTATATCGTCGGCCTCATAACCATCTAGCTCACAGATAGGTATATTAAACGCTTGAACCAATTCTTTCACTAACGGTATTTGGGAACGCAATTCATCGGCCATTTTAGGGCGATGAGCTTTATAATCAGCATATTGTTCATGTCTAAAAGTGGGTGTTTCTTTATCAAACGCTACCACTATATAATCGGGTTGTTCATCGGAGAGCACCTTCATTAACATGGTAGCAAACCCATAAACAGCATTGGTATGTTCTCCCGTTGAACTTGTCATGGTGGGCAAGGCGTAAAAAGCACGATGTAGGAGACTATGACCATCAATAAGCATAAACTTTCGCCCAACATGCGGATGAGCAGACAAATTAACTCCACCTTCCTTATTGGCATATATAGCCAATGCCGATAACGAGCACCAACGCTGCCTGTTATTACGTAAAGGGATGCAATAACTACTTACGAAATGGCCAGCATTAGCATGATAAGCGGTAAACCACTATGAAAGGGGTACGCAATTGATGCGCCGTTTCCTTCCGACAGTTGTTGGCGCGCTGGTGTTAATTGTGGTGGCTGGCTTCTGGCTGCAGATAAATGTGTTTGCACAGCCCCGTTTAAAGGACCTTTCCGGGAACTGGGCAGCGGAGCATATTACTGCATTAGTAGAAAAGGGTGTTCTACATGGATATCCCGATAATACCTTCCGCCCTAATAAAGCCATCACCCGCGCTGAATTCGCCAAAATAATGGTGAAAGCCTTTACAGTGCCTAGCGCATCTGACCAACCTTTTCGCGATATGAATAAGCATTGGGCTGCTGCAGATGTAGCCGCATTATGCAAAGCACAGCTCATTAAAGGTTATGAAGATGGCTCTTTCCGCCCTGATCGGCCCATTACCCGCGCTGAAGTAGTAGCAATAATAATACGGACCCTCAAGTTAGAAGATGCCAGCCAGGCTGTTGATAACACGAGCGATAGTGTTTTTGCAGATTTACCTAATGATCACTGGGCGTCTTCTTATGTAGAAGCAGCAAATAGACTGGATATACTGCCGCCCTACTTTAAAGGTCGGTTTCGCCCCACAGAAGAGGCTACCCGGGCTGAAATTGCTGCTATGGTCAACGAAACACTGCGCTTGCAGGTAGCCAAGGGTGTTATTGATTTTATTGATAGCGACCAATACCAATTAAGCGTAAAAACTGAGCAAAACACCCTGCGCGATTATTCGCTCCCCCCCACTACAACCATTTATCGTAACGTCGGTATAGTAGACGCTAAGCAACTACGTAAGAACGACGATGTGTATGTAGTGGCCGACCGCTTTGGTACACCCATTTTTCTTAAAGCTAATGGCCTGATAACACAAGATGATGTGGTAACCAAAGTAAGCAACGTCACAAAGGGATTGCTCACTCCTGAACAGCTTAAGGCGGCTATACGCGGCGATTGGACCAGTGTGGCTGAAGGGTTTCAGGTAACACTTTATAACCAGCTACTCGACTTTGGTGCCACACCCATGGAAGCCGATTCTATTATGCAAAAAGATTGGGCGTCAGTGCAAGGGTTAGCCCGTGAGCGTTTAACCAAAGCACTAGGTGCTTCTCTGAATTTATCTGATGAACTAGTGATAGCAGTGATGGATCAGGATTGGGTTAAAGCTCGGGAGTTAGCTCAATCGCAAGCTTTGCAATCACTTCTGAGCCGACTTTTGTTAGGTTAACCTACATCAGAGGGTGTCTTTGAAGAGACACCCTCTGCATTATGGCACATTCATCGTCTTCTAATAG
>CAYMKM010000099.1:0-6881 GCA_964390985.1 uncultured Clostridia bacterium
AATGAAAAAAATAGCAGTGCAACATGTGGTATGCTGTCAAGTCAAAAGTAAGAACGAGGCCGCTTTAGCCTCGTTCACTATAAGAAGACTTATCCGAGTTGATTATTGGTAGCGTTATTCCGTCACCTTTTTCGAGTTAACAACGTGGTACACCACTGGCACCACCACAAGCGTAAGTAAGGTAGAAGTGAGTAAACCTCCAATAACCGCGATGGCCATTGGTGCCATTATTTGCGTACCTTCCCCGAATCCAAATGCTAAAGGAACTAATCCTAAAATAGTAGTGAGAGCTGTCATAATAATGGGGCGAAGCCGAGTTCGGCCAGCCTCAATTATAGCATCATCAAGCGATAGACCGCTTTGGCGACTCTGGTTAATAAAGTCAACTAGTACAATGGCATTGTTCACTACAATACCTGCTAGTACCACCATGCCTACCATAGCGGTAGCGCCCAATGAATAACCCGATATTAGCAAACCTGCCAACACACCAACTAAGGCTAATGGCATGGAGAATAGTATTACAAATGGGTGAATGAATGATTCGAATTGCGAGGCCATAATCATATAGATAAGCACTATCGCCAGTAGCAAAGCCAGTAATAGCTTATTAAGGCTCTCGGTCATCATTTGTGAAGCGCCAGACAAGGTAATAATATAACCGGATGGTAGCTTCATATCTTCTACGCGACGGGCAACCTCGTTAGTCACACTACCTAAGTCGCGACCAGTGATGAGACCAGTTATTTGCGCCGTCGGTTGGCGGTTAGTGCGGCTGATACTTAACGGACCAACACCTTCAACAATGCTAGCTACCTGTTTTAACTCAACATTTTCACCAGTCATTCCTTTTAGTAGCAGTTGTTCAAGGGCTTTTTGGTCAGCCCGCTGCTGTGGTTGCAGAATTAGACGCACTTGGCGGTCGGCATTTTCGTGGTGTAGGCGAGTGACTATGCGGCCACGCTGGGCGTCGGATAGCGCACTACCTACTGTTGCTGGCATTAAGCCGTACTTTAATGCTTTCTCGCGATCTACCGTCACTTGTAGTTCTGGCAGTGTTTCTGCCAAATTATTCTGCAGTTCGCTCAGGCCAGGCACCTGCACCAGGTCTTTTTGCACTGCCGCTACAACATCGTATAGTGTATCGATATTAGGCCCGCTTACTTCAAGTTGCAGAGAACGCGAATGGCCTCCGCTCATAGCTGCCATTTGCGATTCTACATCGAAATTCACTTCAGCGTCTCCAGCTGCAGCGCGCACTGCTGGGCTGACGCGATCGATCACTGCCTGTGTTGGCCCACTTTCGTCTTTTAACATTACAGCAATGCTACCGCGTCCTGGGCTACCTCCCATGCTGCTTAAGCTACTCATGCCCTGTGAGCTACCAGCGTTGGACATTACATTTTCAACATCAGGGTCGTTCATGATCACTTGTTCAATAGCCTGTAACCTTTTATCAATAACATCAAGGGCGGTATCGGGGGGCATGGACAATGTAACAGAAAACGCACCTTCATCTGGAGTAGGCATAAACTCTGTCCCAATGAAGGGGATAGTCGCCAAAGATGCAGCCAGCAGTAAGAAGGCAATGGCTAATGTCGCCCGCCGATGTTGCAGTGCCCAGTGTAATATTTTTAAGTAAAAACCGGTTGCATTCTTTGATGTCTCGGTGGTTGACTTCATAAAATACGTGGCTAATACAGGAATGACGGTGGCCGCTACCACTAGAGATGCAAGTAAAGAGAAGGTGACAGTAAGTGCCAATTCTTTAAACAGCTCGCCAGTTAAGCCACCAATATAAACCACAGGTAAAAAGACGGCCATGGTAGTTAGAGTTGAAGCCATAATGGCTAATAATACCTGGTTAGTACCTCGCTCAGCAGCCTCTGCCGGGGCTTCACCCAGCTCTCGGCTACGTCGGTGGATATTTTCCAACACCACAATTGCATTATCTACAAGCATGCCAACACCCAGCGCTAAGCCGCCAAGAGTCATGACATTGATAGTTAAGCCACGTAAATAGATGAGCACAAAGGTGACTATTATTGAAAACGGTATAGCGATACCTATTACCAGGGTGCTGCGAATATTGCGCAAAAAGAACCAGAGGATAGCAATCGCCAATATGGCACCGAGGAGTAAGTTGCGTGTTACGCTATCAATAGCCATTTCAATATATTCGCCCTGATCCAGGATGGTAGTGAAATTAAGATCAGAGTATTGCTTTTTAATAGTATCTAACTGCTTATTAACAGCCCGTGCCACTTGGGTGGTGTTAGCTTCGCCCTCCTTTTGAATGGAAATACGTAACGATGGCTGACCATTGCTACGGCTAATTGAGGTGACGGTAGGTGTTTTCACTTCAATATTAGCTATATCTTTTAAGCGGATGGTTTTCATTTCTAGCGGGGTCGTCATTAGAGCATTATCAAAGCTCATGGTAGATGATAAAAGGCCAGCTAATGCTGCGGGATTGGCCAGCATCGGCATAGCGGCTGCATTCGCTTGGCCAGCGGGCAAACTGGTAGAGATATAAATAGGTAAGTCCTTCAACTCGTCCAGATCGTTGAGTTTACTCACCATTCGTAAGTTAAGTTCTTTGCCATTCGTACTTAGTGAGCCAGCTGGCATAGTGAGGTTACCAGCCATAATAACTGAGGCCACCTGTGAGAGCGTGAGGTTATACTTTTTGAGTTTATCCTGATCTACTAACACCTGCACTTCGCGTTCGGCGGCACCAGTTACATTTACAGTAGCCACCCCATCTACAGCTTCAATGCGGGGTTGCACTTGCGATGAAATAAACTCATATAACTCATCTAGCGACAATTTTGAGCTAGCTACACTTACTTGCATTACGGGAAGCATAGTGGGGTCGAACTTGATAATGGAAGGTGTGCTAGCGCCTTCCGGCAGTTGTAGCCTATCCAGTATTTGCGCCAGGTCAGCGCGCGCTTCTTTTAAATCAGCGCCCCAGTTAAGCTGGGCCATAGTTAGCGACATATGCTCCATAGAGTAGGAATTCACATCAGTTACACCACGTACGGTAGTTACCAAGCCTTCAACTTGCTCGGTGACTAAATCAGCTACTTCTCGGGGCGAAGCGCCAGGAAAACTAACCATAACGCCAATTATTGGCACATTAATTTGCGGCAGTAAATCAAGGCGGGTGTTAACCAGGGATATTGCTCCCACCAATATTAATATCATCATTATCATCAGCGTAGTAACAGGTCGTTTGATAGCAGTTTTGGGTATGTTCACTATTTGTGCCTCCCGAATAACGCATGTAGATACTTAACCGTGTTAAATATTAGGTACATTACATGGTGTCTTTCCCCATAGTAGTGCCTTACTCGAGGTCAGTCAATAAGCCACATCCTATTTTAACCTTCACCCCTATAATATACTTCACAAATACGAAAACGCGGCAAGGACATCAATTCAAGGCGTCGAAGAGGCTGAGGAAGGGGTTGCTTTTAAGCATAACCACCAGTTAAAACAGTATGATGGAGGGGTTATCGGCATGAGCAAAATCACACTACGAGTCGGAATAATTGGAACAGGCGGTATTGCACACGGTAAGCATATGCCTAGCCTAGCACTGTGTCCTGAAGTGGAAATGGTGGCGTTTTGCGACATTATTCAAGAGCGGGCAGTGGAAGCAGCCGCAAAATTTGGTACAGCTGATGCCAAAGTATACACTGATTATCGTGAACTTCTCGCTGATAAATCAATTGATGTCGTTCACATATGCACCCCTAACTGGGTACATGCCGAACAAACAGTAGCAGCGTTAGAGGCGGGTAAGCATGTAATGTGCGAAAAACCAATGGCCAAAACATATGCTGAAGCACAAACCATGCTTGCTGCAGCGAAGCGGACGGGCAAAAAGCTTACTATTGGGTACCAATCGCGCCACCGTCCTAATTCGGAATATGTTAAACAGATGTCTGATGCTGGCGAACTAGGCGATATTTACTTTGCCAAAGCTTTGGCCGTTCGTCGCCGGGGTGTGCCTACTTGGGGTGTATTTCTAGATGAAGAGAAACAAGGTGGCGGTCCCCTCATTGATATTGGCACACATGCGTTAGATTTAACTTTGTGGTTAATGAATAACTATGAATGGGAATCGGTGAGCGGTTCGGTATATAAAAAGTTACGTGGTCGTGCTAATGCAGCTAACTCATGTGGTCCGTGGGATCCAGCGAAATACACAGTAGAAGATTCAGCATTCGGCTTTATTAAATTTAAAGATGGTGCCACAGTGGTATTGGAATCTAGCTGGGCACTAAACACTTTAATGATCGGCGAAGCCAAGTGTGTTTTATGCGGCACCGAAGCTGGTGTCGATTTTGAAGACGGACTGCGCATTAATGGTGAAAGACACTCTCGTTTATATGTATTAAAACCCGATTTAGAAATAGGCGGTCCCGCTTTTTACGAAGGTAAACAGGAAAAACCCGCACACAAAGAGGCTCGCCGCTGGGTGGATGCGATAATCAACGATACCGATCCGGTAGTATTGCCCGAGCAAGCGGCTATAGTTACACAAATACTGGAGGCGATTTATACATCGGCGGCTACAGGACAACCTGTTTACAATAAGTAGATCGCGGATATTGTCTACCAATGTTATAATATCTAAGAGGCGCCGGGAAGCTCCGGCGCTCTTTTATAACGGGGTGATCACATGTTTAGGCGAACGACCATGCTTGTTATTTTTATTGTAGTTGCTATGTTTCTTATGGAAACAATGGTGTTTGCTGCCGGCAGCACTACTGTGCGCATACTTTCGCCAGCGAACTTCTCCGTACTACCATTTTACTGGATGCAAAAAGTAGGCGAACCAGCAGGTGTGCAACTTGAGATTGTGCTCTCTCCTGATCATATGAGGTCATTGAGTTTACTTTCTACTGGTCATGGTGAATACTTGATCACCGGGTTGAATGTAGGAGCCAAGGCGTATAACAAAGGTGTGGCTATTCAGCTGGAGAATGTAAATGCCTGGACCTTAGATTACGTTGTAGCCAACAACGCTAAAGTGCAAAGCTGGCGCGACTTAATAGGTAAAAAGGTAGCTTTACCCCTGCAAGGTGGTCCGCTCGATTTTCTTGTGCAATATTTGGTGAAGCGCGAGCGTATTGCTGCTGATCAAATTCAATTTGTTTATGCACCAGTGCCACAAGCAGTGCAGTTGTTTAATCTGGGGCAAATAGATGCCGCTGTTTTGCCTGAGCCATCTGTAACTCAGTTGCTTACAAATAATACAAAAGCGAATTTAGCTATCGATGTTCAAAAAGAATGGGGTAAATGGCATGGGGGAGAGGATATTATCCCTTATGTAGGTCTTTTTGTAAACCAGACTTGGGCGCAAAAAAACAGCGAACTGGCAACTTCAATAGCAACAGCTTACATTAAGGGAGTAGCTTGGTTAAACGCCAACCCAAAACAGGCGGCACAGCTCGGTAGCGAAGTGTTAGGCCTACCGGAGAGTGTGGTCGCCGAGGCTTTGCAGCGCGTTCGTCTTGATGTACCATCGCGGGCTACAACTAAGCGGGTTGTAGATGAACACTTACGGGAGATGCTGGAGTTTTCACCGGAGTTAGTTGGCGATAAAGTACCTGACGCTGGTTTTTATCGTTAATAGGAGGTCAGTTATGCCAAGCACAGGCAATACAAAACCTACCGGTCGCTTTACGGGCCAGTTGTGGGCGGGTCTTGTAGGGCTTGTGTTGTTGCTCATTATTTGGCAACAGGCAGCTGCTAAATTATCTCCGTTAGTTTTACCTAGCCCGGCCCAAACCGCCCATCGCTTAGCCTTATTGTTTCAAGAGGGTGCAATAACAAAGCAACTGGTTATATCTTTTAGAAGGGCACTAACTGGTTTTGTTATTGCCTATACCAGTGCTTTCACACTCGCTATATTAATGAATCGTTTCCGCTGGGTGCGCTATTTATTCCAACCCTGGTTGGCAGCAGTGCAAATAGTGCCCGTGGTGATTTGGTTAATATTAGCAGTGCTATGGTTCGGCATAGCCCAGGAGAAAACACCCATATTTGTGGTGGCCATTGTTTGCTTGCCAGTGGTGTTGGTGCAAATAAAGGAGGGCCTGGATGCCATACCTGTAGAGTTGCTTGATTTAGCTGCGCTTGAGCCATTGGGTTTATACAACTACGCATTACATATTGCTTGGCCGTCATTACGCCCAGCGTTAATTGGTGCTGCCACATTAGGTTTCTCTTTTGCCTGGCGATCGGTAGTTTTCGCTGAATTTGTGGCTAGTAACGCTGGGTTAGGATATCAGTTGAGTCGTGCTTACCACAATCTGGCTACAGATGAGGTATTCGCCTGGACAATTGTATTAGTAGTTGTATTGTGGCTATGGCAGATGTTGGTGATTGGGCCATGGCGTCGTCACAGTCGGCATAATGGTACGGTTACGTAAGGGACGAGCTGCGGCCCGCCGGGTCAAAATGTAACCCAATGTTAACCTTCTTCCCACCAATGCTGTGATATCATGGTGTTGAAGGGGGAATTAACCATGAATAAAAGGTGTCCTGATTGTAATGCAAAGAACTTATCGTACCGGGAGTATTGTGTACGTTGTGGTGGAAAGCTCACCAGAAGTCACCGCAGTTTGCATTTAATGAACAGTGGTCGGCAGTCGCGTTTTATTCTAGATCGGGCAGTTCGTTAGTGACCGATGAGAAGCGACAACATTTCCAGCAGACAAGACAACATAACAGACGGGTATAAACGAAGAAAGAGCCGCATCCATAATTTAGGAGCGGCTCTTAAATTTTACCAACCACAACGTGATTTGGGCTGCCGGCAGCCATGGTGAGGGCCCCCATATTGTTGGTACCAACAGCAACAG
>CAYMKM010000100.1:0-6853 GCA_964390985.1 uncultured Clostridia bacterium
AGCCGCATTGATATACATGAACTAAGCAAGAGCCTGGTAAACTTGGGTTACGAGCGCGTAGAGCGGGTAGAGAACCCAGGTCACTTCGCTGTACGCGGTGGTATTGTTGATCTTTTCCCCTTTACCATGAACCAACCGGCGCGCATTGAGCTGTTCGATATTGAGGTAGATAGCATTCGCTTGTTCAATCCATTAAACCAGCGCTCGTTAACTGAGGTTGAATCGGTCTTTATTCCACCAGCCTGCGAATTTCTTTACCCGGAAGGCGATATAGCCCCCATAATAGAGCAAATAAAGGTGCACGCCAGTGAGCAGGCGGCGCGACTAAGCCGTTTGGAGCGCAACGAAGAGGCCCGTGCGCTGCGCGATAGGGTGGCCAGGCACTGCGAAAAACTGTTAGAGGGTATATTTTTTGAGGGGATGGATCAATACAAGCCTTTTTTCTATTCCAATTTGACCACGCTCGTGTCTTATTTGCCAGCTCAATCGCCGATAATAATTGATGAGCCAGCGCGGGTCCAAGAGTATGCAAACGTTTTGGAGAACGAATATACCGAACGGCAAAGCTTACTACTAGAAAAAGGGCGTATTCTACCAGAGGAAGCGAAACTCTACGCCTCCTGGCCCGATGTTCTTCAGCAAGTTCATAAGCATCCTGCTTTGTTTATCGCCGGTCTACTGAAACGGACGCCCGGCATTGATCCGGTGCATGTAGTACAAATCCCATCGCGCACTCCAGAGATATACCATGGCAAATTGGAGCGATTAGCAGCAGAAATACAATCGTGGCGGAAAGAACGCTTCCGCATATGCCTGGTTATTTCTACACCTGAGCGCGGTGAACGAGTAGTAGAGGCCTTCAAAGAAGAGGGTATAGAGGCATTTTATACGCCTCAACTAAACGGTCAGTTAAAACAGGGGAATGTAGTGGTTACTACTGGTCACCTGGAGACAGGGGGAGAGTTTCCCACCAACCGCTTAGTTGTACTCACCGATGCCGAGGTGTTTGGCCGCCAAAAACGGCGCCGCCGGAGCAAAAGCTACGATCAAGATGGCACCCGCATTACCGATTTTGAGGATCTTAAAGATGGCGATTATGTGGTGCATGAAAACCACGGTATAGGTCGCTACTTAGGGGTCGAGACCCTGGTTATAGCCGGCGTGCACAAAGATTATCTCGTTGTGCAATACCAAGGGGAAGACCGGCTTTATGTACCTACTGAGCAGGTTAGTTTGCTGCAAAAATACATTGGTGTCGAGGGGCAACCGCCAAAACTGTTTAAGTTGGGCGGTAGCGAATGGGCTCGGGTAAAAAAACGTGTTAAAGAATCAGTGCAAGAGATGGCAGAAGGCCTCTTACGCCTTTACGCGGAGCGGGAAACTATTACAGGTTACGCCTTTTCGCCTGATACAGTCTGGCAACAACAGTTTGAGGATGCATTTGCTTATCAGGAGACTCCCGATCAACAACGAGCCATAGAAGAAGTGAAAAAAGATATGGAACGAGCGCGTCCTATGGATCGTTTGTTATGCGGCGATGTCGGCTACGGCAAAACAGAGGTGGCCATTCGGGCAGCGTTTAAAGCGGTAATGGATGGCAAACAGGTAGCGGTATTGGTTCCTACTACAATTTTGGCCCAGCAACATGGGCGCACATTTGAAGATCGGTTATCCGGATACCCAATTAAAGTGCGGGTGCTGTCTCGTTTCCAAACCTACGCTGAGCAGAATGCTATTATCAAAGGACTAGCTAAAGGCGATATAGACATTGTGATAGGTACACACCGCCTGCTCTCTAAGGATATTGTGATAAGAGATCTAGGCTTAGTGGTAGTCGATGAAGAGCAGCGGTTTGGCGTAGCGCAAAAAGAGCGGTTAAAAGAGTTAACCAAAGAGGTAGATGTACTAACCCTCTCTGCTACACCTATACCCCGCACACTTCATATGTCGATGGTTGGCGTGCGCGACATGAGTATGATTGAAACACCGCCGGAAGATCGCTTTCCAATTCGCACTTATGTGGTGGAATGCGATGAAGAGCTGGTGAGTGAAGCAATTATGCGTGAGATGGCGCGTTCAGGCCAGGTTTATTTCGTTTATAACCGCGTACAAAAGATAGATTCTATGGCCGCTCGCCTAACCGAATTGGTACCACAAGCCCGCATTGCTGTGGCTCACGGTCAAATGGATGAAGATGAGCTAGAAGAGATTATGCTCGCCTTTTACAACAAAGAGTACGATGTTTTACTTTGCAGCACCATTATTGAAACAGGTATGGATATAGCCAATGTGAACACTTTAATAGTTTACAATGCCGACCAACTAGGGTTAGCTCAACTGTATCAGTTGCGTGGGCGAGTAGGTCGTTCGAACCGGGTGGCCTACTCTTACTTCACATACCAACGGGGGAAAGTGTTATCTGAAGACGCCGAGAAACGATTATCGGCCATTAAAGAGTTCACCGATTTAGGTTCTGGTTTTAAAATAGCCATGCGCGATTTAGAGATCCGCGGTGCTGGCAACATTCTTGGTGCTGAACAACATGGTTTCATTGCCTCAGTCGGTTTTGAGCTTTACTGTAAGTTGCTGGAAGAATCTATTCAGGATCTGCGCGGCCAAACAGTAGTGCAGCTACCTGATCCAGTGATTGATTTGCACGTAGATGCTTATGTGTCCGATGAATTCATTAGCGATTCGCAGCACAAAGTAGAAATATACAAAAAAATTATTGCTGTACGTGACGCCACAGATGCTCGCGACCTTCAAGAGGAGCTGGAGGATCGTTTTGGCATTTTACCGCCACCGGTACTAAACCTATTGTCGGTGGCCCGCATTAAATCCATGGCCAAACAGATTGGCATCAGCAACATTAGTACCGAACGCGATGGTGTGTTGCTAAAGATGCACGCTGGTTTAAACCTTCCCCATTCAGTCGCTTCGAACTTGGTTCGCAATTACCGCGGCAGAATTACCGTATTACCTTCTCGCAGCGGAAAAGTGAAGCTACGCTCCCGTTCGTTAAATGACGCTCAGCTGTTGAAATTCATTGAAGATGTATTGCGCGATATGAGTAACACTTGGACAGCGGCGGGTGCATAATAGTCATTAACTGGCTGTATACTAGCTGCGTGGAGCAAGGAGGAAACCAGTGTGAAAGCGACGGGGATTGTACGCCGCATCGATGATTTAGGCCGGGTTGTTATACCAAAAGAGATTCGTCGTTCTTTGCGAATTCGCCAGGGAGATCCCCTGGAAATTTTTGTAGATCGCGATGGTGAAGTGATCTTAAAAAAATACTCACCCGTAGGCGAGCTTAGCGATTTTGCCCAAGAGTATGTGGATTCGCTATCGGAATCAACAGGGCATATCGCTCTAATTACAGATCGCGATACCGTGGTGGCTGCAGCGGGTATTCCTAAACGTAACTGGCAGGAGAAAGAGATTCCCCCGCTGGTATTAAAGGTGATGGATGCTCGTCGTTCTCTCGTTTTACCTAGTGCGGGACAAGCAGATCCCAAAGAAATAGGCTGGGATTTCACCAGTTGTGTGTTGGCACCTATTATTGCCGAAGGCGATTCAGTTGGTACGGTGGTGTTAGGTAATCAAGACGAAAAAGTGCGTATGACTGTAATGGAGCAAAAACTGGCTGAAACAGCAGCCTCCTTCCTGGCTAAACAAATAGAGCAATAATGAAGCTGGCAACCTTTTTCTTCTAAGCACGCCTGAGCTAGCGTAGGATTCACCAATCCGTCTAAAGCAGACGTGGAGGTGCCGCATGCTCAGGCAAGGCTTTATACATGGGGCATTGGTGCTAGCTTTGGCTAGCATAACGAGCCGCATTCTTGGCGTTTTTTACGTAGCCTTATTACCCCGTTTGCTAACTGGCGAAGGTTACGGACTTTATACAGCTGTAAAGCCACTCTACCATGCCGTTATGATTGTAGCGGTGGCTGGTTTTCCCGTAGCCATTGCCAAAATGGTGGCTGAACGTTTGGCAGTGGGCGATGTTAGAGAAGTGCGACGCATTTATGTAGTTAGCTTGCTGTTCACCTTTTGCAGTGGTTTGGCCGCCTCTCTTCTTTTAGTTGCCGGGTCAGGTTTATTTGCCAGTGTTGTATTGAAAATGCCAGAAGCATCAATAACGCTGCTGGCAGTGGCACCATCAGTATTCCTATGTACACTGGCTTCTGCCTTGCGTGGTTATTTCCAAGGTTTACAGCAGATGACTCCTAGTGCTGTCTCCCAAATTGCTGAGCAGTTGGCCAGAGTGGCTGGTACTATTGGATTCGCCTTATTTTTAATACCTTTGGGTAGTGTTTATGGCGCTGCTGGTGCACTAGCTGGTAGCATAACAGGCGGATTAGCCGCTCTTGTGGTTTTAGTGTTTTATTATATAAAACGTCGGCGTGCCATTCGGGCCGAGTTAGAGCAACGCAATAGGGCCCACCGCCACCCACAAAGGCGGGATACACTGCGACGGTTGGTGGAATTATCTTTTCCGGTAGTACTGGGGCAAATTCTTTGGCCTGTTTTCGAACTAATTGACTCGGCATTCATTCCTCATTGCTTGCAAATAGCGGGTTATAGTCAAGGTGAATCTTTAGCTTGGTTGGGTTATTTTGGCATGGCTGGCCAGTTAATGTGGTTTCCAACCGTAATTACGCTCGCCTTTTCTACTAGCTTAGTGCCAGCTATTTCCGCCGCTTGGGCACAGCGTAGCAAACGGTTGATAAAAAAACGGTTGGGCGAAGCCTTGCGTGTAGTGATGATGTTCTCGTTGCCCGCGTCAGTTGGTTTGTTTGCGTTAGCAAATCAGTGCGCATGGCTGTTGTTTGGATATATGGAAGCGGGAGTACCCTTGCGAATTTTAGCCTTTGGCACGTTGGTAATTGGCTTGCAACAAATCACATCCGGAACATTGCAAGGGATGGGGCAAATGCTCTTGCCAGTACGCAATTTGCTATGTGGGGTCGTTATTAAGTTGGCTTGCAACTATTGGCTGGTGCCTATGCCGTATTTTGGCATTCGCGGTGCAGCTTGGGGTACGCTGGTTGGCTTCAGCGTAGCGGCTTGTTTGAATATGCGTCATATTTATCAACGTACGGGCTTTCCAGTTGGTCAACTTGGTCAATTGAAGGCTACCTTACTTTGCACCAGCATCATGTATGCAATAGTTCACGCAGCATACGCGCTCATGTGTTTGTTGCTGCAGAGCTTACTTCCTGTTCACCTTATTTCAGCTTTCTGGGTGAATGCTGTAGCTACTATTACCGCTGTGGCTGTTGGTACTCTGGCATATGCGGCGATGACTCTACGCTTTGGTGGCTGGCAACGCCACGATATTGAGGCCTTACCTTGGGTCGGTCGCAAGTTGGCCTTAAAACTTACTCACCTTGGTTGGCTGGTGTAGTGTTATGCTGCTCTTTTAACTTGGCTTCATTCCACCAGTGATCCATCTCCTCTAGCGACATCTCTGTCAGTTTACGGCCGCTGGCTATGGCTGCTTCTTCAATGTAGCGGAAGCGTTGGATAAACTTACGGTTGGTAGCTCGTAGGGCTTCCTCAGCGTCTACGTGTAGGTAGCGAGACACATTTACCAGTGCAAATAGCACATCACCTAGTTCCATCCGCATGGCCTCGCTATCTTTACTGGCGTAAGCCGCCTCTAGCTCGGCAATCTCTTCGTGAACCTTGTTAATTGCACCAGTAATATCCGCCCATTCAAACCCCACTTCAGCAGCCCGTTTTTGCACTGTAGTAGCTTGCATCAAGGCGGGTAAAAGCCTTGGTAAAGCCGCCATTTTGCCGCTTTCGGTTGTTGCATGCCCTTTTTGCCCTTTTTCCATCTGTTTAATTTGTTCCCAATTACGCAGCACAGTGGTGGCGTCCGCGGCTATGGTATCGGAGAAGACATGTGGATGTCGGCGAATCATCTTTTCTGTAATGGTACTTACCACATCATCAATGTTAAAAGCATTTTCACGACGGGCCAACTCGGCATGGAAAACTATTTGTAGTAAAACATCGCCTAGTTCCTCTTGCAAACCGGCCATATCGCCTTTCTCAATGGCGTCTATTACTTCGCAAGTCTCTTCAATGAGGTAGCGCGTTAACGATAGATGGGTCTGTTGACGATCCCAAGGGCAGCCATCATCGTCCAACAAACGTTGCATCACATTTACTAATGGATCAAGCGAGTGTACAGCCGGCTTGAGAGAAGTTTCTGGCTGGGGAACGTATAAGGATGTCAAGTGGTCGATCCACCCTACTCGGTCCATTTTGTACAAAGGCATGCTCACCACTCGCTCTTGGCTAGGGAGGCCGGCAGCTTGTACCATTACAACCGGAGTCTTTGCATCAAGTACATTGAGCAATTCCAGTTTTAAGTGGGAGGCGGTCAATTGGTTGTATACCTGCATGAACAAAGCTGGCTGTAAGGGGTTATAGTGGCTAAGCTGAAAGTGCGTGGCATCCATAATTTGCAAACCATGGATAGGGTCTAATTTAGCGGCCAGAAAAATGGCGTCTAAGGCACTCATGCTGGGAACGATGCTTAGCTCCACATTATGCTGCCGTTCTTGTTCTAATAGTAGTTGTACGGTAGCCTCGCCAACTAGAGGGTGACCCGGTACAGCATAAGTAAGTGGTTCATCGTCGGCCATGGCAAGCAGGGAGCTGACAATTTCATTGTACACCTCAGCAAAGGTCTCTTTTGTTTCGTAGATATCATCGAAAGTATGAAAGCCGATATTATGTTGGGCTAATTGTGTGGCAGTCGGGTGATTGACAGTACGCAAAACTAAGCGTGACGCTTGCTTTAGCGCCTGCCATGCAGCCAACGATAATTGATCGA
>CAYMKM010000101.1:0-6738 GCA_964390985.1 uncultured Clostridia bacterium
TGGCGGGCACTTTTGGTGGGCCTTTTCTTATAGTGTTTGCCAGCGCGTTAGCCTTAGCTCCTGCTGATTTGCAAGCTCGCATAATGATGGGCGATACTGGTGCTAATGCTCTTGGTGGTGTATTAGGCTTATTTATGGCCATCAATTTTAGTATGGCCGCTCGTTTACTGGTCTTAATAGCGTTGATATTACTCCATTTTGCCGCTGAACGCTGGTCTTTTTCGCGGGTGATTGCTGCGGTGCCCATGCTTTCATGGTTAGATAAGCTGGGGCGCCATTAACGAACATGGCAGGGGAGGTTGCCGCTATGCCGAAGGTATTGAAACATCAACAAATCGGGAAAGGCAGTTGGCATAGGCTTGAACTCTCCCTTTTTACAAGAAATAGTGGAATTATTAGGGCCTACGGGTCCTTTTGCTAATGGATTACCTGGTTTTGAATGGCGTCCCTCGCAACAGGAGATGGCAATAAGCGTGGGGCACGTGCTCATTGAAGGGGGCGTAGTGCTAGCCGAAGCAGGTACTGGCACAGGCAAATCGCTGGCCTATTTAGTACCAGCGGCATTGCACGCCCTGCAAACTGGCGAAAAAGTGGTTATCTCCACAAACACTATCAACCTGCAAGAGCAGTTAATATACAAAGATATCCCCTTGGTGCAGCAATTGTTGGCGCCCAATTTGCAGGCCTGTTTAGTCAAAGGTTGGCACAATTACGTTTGTCTTTACCGTTTGCTATCATTACAACGGATGGCCAACACATTACCTGGTATGCAAAGTAACGACGATTTAGCGAAGCTAAGCGATTGGGCGAAGGAATCTAATACAGGTAGCTTGAGCGAATGGCCAATTGAGCCCACCATATGGGATGAAGTGTGTGCCGAGAGTGATACTTGCTTACGCAAAGATTGTCCCTATGTTGAAAAGTGCTTTCTATTTGCTGCGCGTGCTAAAGTGGCGGCTGCGCATGTTTTAGTGGTTAATCACCACTTACTTTTGGCTGATGTAGCAGTGCGCCGCAGCATCGGTTACGATGCAGAACAGGCGGTACTCCCAGCATATCAACATCTCATTGTGGATGAGGCTCACCATCTGGATAAAGTGGCCAGCGATTTTTTGGGTGACGGTATATCTGAGTATAGCTTGCGAATGTTGGTTAACCGACTGAATCGAGCTGGCGGTCGCAGCTTATTACCGTTGGTGACGCTGTTAGTTACTGGGCAAAATAACAGTGCTGCAGCCCAGGTGCAACAGGTTGTGGTTGATGTGTGTCATCCGGCCTTGAACACTTTGGAATCCGCTCGCCACGCATTCTTTAGCGCTACTCGCTCTTGGCTGCATAACGTGGGGTGTCAGCGTGGATCGCGTCGCATTCGGCCGGGTGCGGAGCAAGAGCAATGGTATAAGGAAGTGAATTCAAGCGCTACCCAACTATCAACAGCGCTAGAGCAGATGAAAAAGGCCCTCAATACTTTACGCAAAAAAGCAGAGCCATTGTTGGATACCGAGAAAGGTGTGTTGCGGGAACTGGAGGCGGTGGCCAACCGTTGCCAAGAACAAGCAGAATTAGCTGATTATCTGGGTAAAGCAAATGACGAGAATCAAGTGTTTTGGGCTGAATATAGTGGTCGTCGTCAGCAGGTGCGAGTAGCCGTTACACCGCTTGATGTTGGGCCTGCTGTGGCAGAGTGGCTAAGCAGTCTGCAGGCAGTGGCATTTACTTCCGCTACTTTAACAGTAGCCCGCAGTTTTGGCTATGTTTCAAAAAACCTTGGCTTGTCCTCTCTTAACCATAGTAAACATGAGGTTATTATCCCATCTCCTTTCAATTTCCGCGAGCAAGCCTTGGTAGCGGTACCCACAGATATGCCTGAGCCTAACCACCCAACATACCCCGATGCGTTGGCAGCAGCCGTAAGTAAACTTGTTGTTTCCAGCCGGGGACGAGCATTTGTGTTATTCACTTCCTATCAATTATTGCAGCATGTTGCTCGAGTAATCACTCCTTTATGCACAGCAGAAGATTGGCCGCTTTTGGTTCAAGGGGAAGAAGGCCGTACGCAAATGCTAAATGCTTTTAGGGAGGGTAACAGTGTTTTGCTGGGTACCGATAGCTTTTGGGAAGGCGTGGATGTACCTGGTGAAGCGTTATCTTGTGTAATTTTAACGCGGCTACCATTTCGAGTACCTGATGACCCGGTGGTAGAGGCACGCACACAGGCATTAGCTAGCAAGGGTATTGATCCATTTTACAACTATGCCATGCCGGAAGCTGTTCTTAAGTTCAAACAAGGTTTCGGACGGCTTATCCGCAGTAAGCAAGATAAAGGGGCGGTAGTTGTATGCGATCGCCGCATTTTGCAGCGTAGTTATGGACGTTACTTCCTCTCTTCATTACCAGAATGCGCTTCTTTTCACGGCCCCTTAACGGAAGTTTGTAGCGCAATACACGAATGGGTATAAGCATGCAGACCAATCCTTATGCATAGCCTTTAGGGAACGCAGTATTGCGTATTCACAGGCCTGGAGGCATAAGGGCATGGTTTTATACTTCAGCCGCACAGCAGTAAGGTGCATACTGGTTTTAGTGTTACTTCTTGCTGGTTTGGGTTTGCTAACAGTTACACAACCAGTTGTACAATCTGTAGCAGCTTTGCTTAGTGCCCGTCTGGTTCCCATATATAAAGTAGATACTTCGGCCCAGCGCTTAGCTATTTCATTCGATGCTACCTGGGGGGCTGATCAAACCGATCAGCTATTAGACATACTCGCCCAAAATAACGTATTAACTACATTCTTCCTCGCTGGTAATTGGTTAGAGAACTACCCTGATCAGGTGCGGAAAATTGCCGCTGCAGGTCACGAGATAGGTAATCATAGCTATGCACATGCGCATATGAATAGCCTTACTCCTGAACAAATAACCGCCGATATCAGCAAAACTCACGTCCTCATTAAAGCAATATGTGGTCAAGAATCCCGGGTTTTTCGCCCGCCGTTCGGCGAGTACAGCAACAAAGTGATTAAAGGCATACAAGAACTCAATTACTATCCCATTCAATGGTCAATAGATTCCTTAGACTGGAAGGATGTGAGTGCTGAATTCATGGTAGAAAAGATACTTAGCCAAGCGGGGCCCGGTGATATAATACTTTTTCATAATGCGGGTAAACACACTCCAAAAGCAGTAGCGCAAATTTTACCTGAACTAATAAAAAGGGGATTTCAAATAGTGCCGGTGGGTGAACTGATATATAAAGAAAACTACTATATAGAAAGCCACTCCGGAACACAGCGTTTATTACCTTCCGCAGAAACTACGAAGATTGAGCATAACTCGGTTGGGGAGGTATGGTTGTGATAGTTGTTATACTGCGACCGTGGCAGGTTCGGCTCATGTTAGGGTTGGCGGTTATTCTTTTTATGGCTGGTAGTTATCGGCTGACACAGCAAGTTATAACACCAGTTAGCACTGGCACTTTATCGTTAGATGCGCCGCTTTTTTCGGTGCCGGGAGTAGATGGCCTGGTAACACTTGCTGTAAACGTAGATTGGGGTAGCGAACAGATACTGCCAATGATGGAAATACTAAAACAGCATGACGCCCGGGTCACTTTTTTTGTCACTGGCAAATGGGCGGCGGCAAATGTGGACCTGCTAAAACAAATGGCCGCTGCTGGCCATGAAATAGCTAATCACGGCTACAGTCACGTACATCCACGCCAATTATCTAATGACGCACTGGCAAAACACATTACTGATAACCAAAAGTTGATAGAAGAGTTGGTGGGTAAAACGAGTTTGCTATATGCACCTCCCTACGGAGAGTGGGACCGGCGAGTGGTGCAACAAGCTGCTAAATTAGGGTATCGCACTGTGATGTGGACTATAGATACTCGTGATTGGCAAGACCCACCCGCTGATATTGTCGTGGCTAGAGTTGTACCGAAAGTGACTGCCGGAGCAATTGTGCTTATGCATCCTAAATCAAATACGGTAGAGGCCTTGCCATCCATTCTAGCTGGTTTAGCTGCAAAGAGGCTAAAATCGGTAACGCTTACCGAAATGCTATCGGCATTAAAGCATGATCAGCAAGCTAGTGTAGCATATCGCTTATAACCTGCCAGATGCCATCGTCTTCTTGCCCTAAACGCCATAACGATATGCCCGCCAGGTTATATTTATTTACCAGCGCCAGTTTATGACTGATGCTTTGCCTGTTCTCAAACCAAACTTGCCGACCGTCACCGTAGCGGAAGTAGGGAACCTTGCTTTGGTTATCCCACATCACCTTGGCCTTATAGTTTGAGGCTAAGTTCATAGCCTGGTCATATGTGAGGGCGCGAGCATTGCCACGCCGAGGCCAATCGTAACCGTATCCGGCAATTCCCAGTACAATTTTACTGGCAGGAACACCATCATTCAATGCAAACCGAATAACACTGTCTACCCAGCCTAACGAGGCTACTGGCCCGGCTGGACCACCTCGCCAGTGTTCATCGTATGTCATCAACATGACTTGGTCTGTATAACGAGCCAAGGCTGCGTAATCATACCCTCCCGACCAAGAGTTGGTGACAGAATCACGCGTCTTGGAGGGAAGTGCCATGGTAACCTCGAAACCGGCAGGGTGTAATGTATTATATAGTTCTCGCATAAAGGCAACCAAATTTTGTCGGTCTTTGGCTAGCACCATTTCAAAATCAATGTGCACGCCGCTCATGCGCCAGTCAGTTAAGGTGCGGTGAATATTGGCCACCAATCGCTGCCGGGCTTGTGGATTAGCTAGTAAATTATGGGCGAGGGTAGCATTGAAATTGTGGTTGCCCTTAGCATCCAGGGTGAAGTTGTGAATCAAGGCATAGGTGCGTAAGTTGCGCTCTCCGGCATATTTAAGGGCGTTAGCGGTATCTTTTGTATCGAAAGTCGGGGTAAGACTGCCGTTGGCTTTTACCTCCCATGTCCAGGGAGATATAGCAGTTAGTGTCGCATAGTGAGCACGCAACGAATTCATAGAAGGCGTTCGGCTATCGGTTATATAATAACCCAGAACCGTATGCTTGCCTGCATGTGAAGATGAGGGGGTTGAAATTCCTTTGGCAGCAGGCATTAGTGTGAAGGAAGCGATATACCCGGTGGTGCCATTATCTAAACGCACCTTATACCAACTACCTTCACGGTTTACTATGTCTACGTAATCACCGCGCTGTAATTGGCCGACACTCTGCCGGCTACCAATTGCCTGGTATACTGCTACTGAGTTACCAGTGACTACACCAGTAGAAGAAGAGGTAATATTACTGCTGGGACGGGCTGGCGAGTTATAAGCTGGTATCGGGTTGCTGTTACCCCCTATTATGCTGGATAAATAGAGGGCTAGCGAAATTAACGTGACCATTATGTTCTGTGACACCAGCTAGCCTCCTAAACCGGGATGTGCAGCCCCAGGAAAAGAGGCTGTCCGCTACGTGTTAAGGGGATTCTGCGTATTGTAGGGTGATCCTTTGAACAGTATACGGTAATATAGGCTGTAGCTGGTGGTTATGTATTATACTTCCAACGAATCGCTCATAAGCGGAGGGTTCATTTTTGTATGAAGTAACAGTTCTACCTAATGGTGTACCCATCATATCTGAACATATTCCATACGTGCGTTCTGTATCCATAGGTTTTTGGTGGCATACTGGTTCCCGTCACGAGGTAGATCGCTTGTGCGGAGCATCTCATTTTATTGAGCACATGCTGTTTAAAGGTACTACAAATCGTTCAGCTCGGGATATAGCGGAGGCCATTGATTTTGCCGGAGGTCAACTTAACGCTTTTACCAGTAAAGAGCACACCTGTTATTACGCTCGTGTGCTAGATGAGCATCTAGATTTAGCTGTCGATATAATATCCGATATGATGCTTAACTCGTGTTTTGCCAGCGACGAGTTGGAAAAAGAGCGGGCTGTAATTCTCGAAGAGATTCGCATGTGTGAGGATACGCCCGATGAAATAGTGCACGATTTATTTATTGCTTCAGCTTTAGCTGGCCATCCATTAGCGCATAGCATTTTGGGAACTGAGGATACAGTGTGCGCCATACACCGTGACGATTTGTTGGCATATATGCAGCAGCGATATCATGCTGGTAATCTAGTTATAGCTGCAGCGGGGAATGTACCTCACGCCGAAATCGTACGTGCTGTGACGGAGCGTCTGGCAACTTTACAAAGCCAAACAACGCCAGATAATTACCAAGAAGCGCACAAAATGGGTGCGGATATTTTAAAAAACAAGGATACAGAGCAGGTACACCTGTGTATGGGTGGGCTAGGCATTCAACGCAACAGTCCAGAAATATATGCCCTTCACATACTCGATATGGCGCTAGGTGGCGGCATGAGCTCCCGCCTTTTTCAAGAGCTTCGTGAGAAGCGAGGGTTAGTGTATGCTACATACTCTTACCACACGCTCTTTCAAGATGCTGGCATATTTTCAGTTTATGCTGGTACAAGCCCTCGTAATGTACGTAAAGTGGTGCGTGTTATTCGCCAACAGTTTGCCGATGTGTGTGCACACGGGTTACATCCTGATGAAATAAAGCGGGCCAAGGAGCAATTAAAGGGTTCTTTGATGCTCAGTCTGGAGAACACAGTCAACCGTATGAGTCGGTTAGCTAAGATGCAATTGTTTTCTGAAGAGATGCTTACCCCTGATGAACTGGTGACGCGTATAGAAAAAGTAACAAGTAGTGAAG
>CAYMKM010000102.1:0-6729 GCA_964390985.1 uncultured Clostridia bacterium
CGTTACCAGAACGCAACAGCATGCCATAAAGCAGATCGTCAAAACGAATTTCCTGGCCCGTAAATAAGTTGGCTGAGGAGCCATGTATGCCGGCAGCCTGCTTGGACACCCTGACAATATCGTCAAGACGGCCAGTCTCCAGGGCTAGTAGGGCGGTCATCACTTTTGTGATGCTGGCAGGGGCTCGATGTATGTGTTCGTTATGGGCGTATAGCACAGTGCCCGAGGTGCTTTCCAGCAAAACTGCAGCGTGGGCTGTTACTCGCACTCCGCGTTGGGCATTGGCTACATAGGCCACATCGAGGTGGGGTTCTATTGGCACCCAAACCATTATGGTAGGATTGGGCGACTGGGTCATTAATAAACATACGATGGCCACCAGCAGGCCGATTAAAAGAATGCGTCGCATCAGAAAGAGTAACACCTTCCCTTTCTCTTCGACTTTATGCATCAGCTAGCTGGCGAATGCCAGAGTTAGGGGAGGATTCGATATAGCAATGTGGAAACGAAACTCAGTTTGTGCCTTAGGAGGGGCCAGTGTTGAACCACGAGCAGGTGCGCTTTAAAATAGAAGAACTGCGCGAAAAGATCAACCATCACAACTACCGCTATTATGTGCTGGATGATCCCCAAATCACTGATGCTGATTTTGATGCACTAATGCGTCAGTTGCAAGAGCTGGAGGCCGAATACCCCCAGTTTATCAGTGCCGACTCACCTACTCAGCGAGTTGGTGGGGCACCAGCTAGCACCTTTGCACCTGTGCGGCATCGCACACCTATGTTATCGCTAGAAAACGCCTTTAACAGCGTTGAGCTTGATAGTTTTGCCCAGCGTTTAGAGCGGTTGTTAGCCAAGCCCCCCGGTTTTTATGTTACAGAGTTAAAAATCGATGGTTTGGGAGTATCGCTAACTTATGAGAACGGCGTGTTTGTGCGTGGCGCCACACGAGGCGACGGCGAGGTAGGCGAAGATGTAACGCAGAATTTGCGCACCATCCGCTCGCTGCCATTGCGTTTGCAGCAACCCATCACCTGTGAAGTGCGCGGCGAGGTGTTCATGCGTAAAGAAGATTTTGCCGCCCTCAATGCCCGTCGGCAAGAAGAAGGCGAAGCGGTTTTTGCTAACCCACGCAATGCTTCGGCGGGTAGTTTGCGCCAGCTTGACCCACAAGTCACAGCCACCCGGCCGTTAGATATTTTCCTTTATCACTTAGGTTATTTAGATGAAGTCACGCTGCCGCCAGGAATTTCACCTCCTACTCGGCACTGGCAAGTGCTTACACTCTTGCGTGAAATAGGGTTGCCTACAGCTAGTTGGGCTCGTTTATGCGCCAATTTCACCGAAGTGCAGGAGGTTTGCCGCACCTGGCAGGAAGAACGCAACTCTTTCCCTTTTGAAATAGATGGGGTAGTTGTAAAAGTGGATGACCTGGCTGTTTACCCCACATTGGGAGCGACATCTAAGAGTCCACGCTGGGCCATAGCCTACAAATTTCCCGCACAACAAGCCACCTCTGTTATTGAAAGCATTGAAGTTAACGTAGGACGAACTGGCGCGATTACACCGATGGCTATATTCACTCCGGTGCAGTTAGCTGGGACAACAGTGAGCCGAGCCAACTTGCATAACCAATCTCTCATTACCCAGAAAGATATTCGCATAGGCGATACCGTGGTGGTACAAAAAGCGGGCGATATTATTCCCGAAGTGGTAGAGGTGGTTTTGGCCCAACGCCCGCCGCAAACACAACCTTTTTACCTGCCTAAAAATTGCCCGGCGTGTGATGCGCAACTAGTGCATCTTAACGATGAAGTGGTATTGCGTTGTGTCAACTTAAGCTGTCGGGCACAAGCAGTTGAGCGGTTAGTGCACTTTGCTTCCCGCGCCGCCATGGATATTTCCGGGTTGGGGCCAGCTTTGGCCGAGCAGTTGGTGACGAGCGGTTTGGCTAACGATCCGGCTGATTTATACCACCTTACACCAGCGCAACTACGGACATTGCCACGCATGGGTGAGCGTTCGGCTAGTAAATTACTGGCCGCCTTAGAAGAAGCGAAAGGACGTGGCCTAGCTCGCCTATTGTACGGTTTGGGCATTCGCCACGTAGGTGAGAGTGCCGCCGCCGCACTAGCACAGCATTTTGGCCACATAGACAAAATAATGGCTACCCCCAGCGAGCAGCTCTTGCAGGTAGCAGATATTGGCCCTAATACTGCGCAAAGTATAATCAGCTTTTTTTCTCGCCCTGAAAACCACCAGTTAATAGAGCGGTTAAAAGAGAGCGGGTTATCCGTTGTAAGTGAGCAAATACCAGCACAAGGAGCCTTGCGCGACCAGCGTTTTGTGGTCACGGGCACTTTAGTCAACTTCACCCGTCACGAAGCCGAAGAGGCTATTCGCACTCAGGGCGGAATTGTTGGCTCGGCTGTCTCCCGGCAAACCAATTATTTGGTTGTGGGCGATAAACCAGGGAGTAAACTGGCTAAAGCCCAAGAGCTAGCGGTAACAGTTTTAAATGAAGCAGAGTTTATGGCCTTATTGAAAGGAGAGTAATACTGTTGAGCATCACCAGCCAAGACGTAGAACAGTTAGCGCGTGTGGCGCGTTTAACTTTAAACGAAGAAGAGAAAGAGCAATTTGCCAGCCAGTTAAACTATATAATTGCTCACATCGATAAATTAAAGGCAATAGATACAGCCGGCGTGGCACCATCTTTGCATGCGGTATCACTGCAAAATGTGATGCGTGCCGATGTGAGCCAGCCTTCATGGAGCAAAGAGAGCATATTAGCCAACGCTCCGCAAACACAGGAGGGCTTTTTTCACGTCCCACGCATTATGGAAGAAGAGTAAACGCGGCAAAGACTACCGTGGAGGTAATGACTTTGGATTTATGCGATATGAGTGCTAGTGCACTAATAGAAGCGATGCAGCGGAAAGAAGCATCGGCGGAAGAAGTGACCCGCTCGGTGTTAAAGCGCATTACAGATACTGACGAAGCGCTGCATTGCTACATAACTGTTAACGAAGAACAGGCTTTGGCAACCGCTAAAAAGGTGGATGCCCGGCGAGCCCGTGGTGAGAATTTAGGGGTGCTAGCTGGTGTTCCGGTAGCAATTAAGGATGATATATGCACCGAAGGGTTACTTACCACTTGCGGTTCGCGGTATTTAAGCAATTTCATACCGCCGTACAATGCTACTGTAGTTCAACGATTGTTAGATGCTGACGCCATTATCATTGGTAAAAGCAACATGGATGAGTTTGGTTTGGGTTCATCCACAGAGAACTCCGGTTTTTTTGCCACGCATAACCCTTGGGATGTGGCTCGAGTACCAGGAGGTTCCAGTGGCGGTTCAGCAGCAGCGCTAGCTAGTGGCCAAGCGGCGTTGGCTTTGGGTACCGACACAGGAGGTTCCATTCGCCAGCCAGCAGCCTTTTGCGGCGTGGTAGGCTTAAAGCCCACATATGGGCGAGTATCGCGCTATGGAATGGTGGCGACAGCCTCATCGTTAGATCAAATTGGCCCCTTGGCGAGTAATGTCGATGATTGTGCTTTGCTTTTGCAAGTACTAGCTGGCAGCGATGCACTCGATTCTACCTGTATTCCCGGCGCACCGCCCTCATACCAAGCAGAGATGAGCAAGGGTGTAGAGGGCATGGTAGTGGGCTTACCCCGCGAGTACTTTACAACTGCTGTAGATAGCGGGGTTCGTGAAGCGGTGATGGCCGCTGTTAAGGTGTTACAGGAGTTAGGAGCGTTAGTGCAAGAGGTATCTTTGCCGCATACTGAGTACGCTTTGGCAGCTTATCAAGTGATTGCTGCCTGTGAAGGTAGCTCCAACTTAGCCCGTTACGATGGAGTGCGGTATGGTTACCGTAGCCAGGTGGCGCCCGATTCTGTGGCGATGTTTAGCAACACTCGTGCAGAAAGCTTTGGGTCAGAGACGAAGCGCCGCATTATATTAGGCACCTACGCATTGTCTGCGGGCAGTTACGAGACTTATTATATTAAGGCCACGCAAGTACGTACTTTGGTGAAGCAAGACTTTGAACAGGCATTTAAATCCTGCGATTTGTTGGTTACACCCACTGTGCCCACCATCGCCTTCCAGTTAGGCCAAAAGGTGGATGATCCCATGGTCATGTACCAAAACAATGCCTACACTTTATCGGCTAACCTGGCTGGGCTACCAGCTATTTCTGTCCCCTGCGGGTTACATCAGGGCTTGCCGGTAGGGTTGCAGCTCATTGGACCATCACTACAGGAAGGGCGATTGTTGGGGGCAGCGGCCGCTTATGAACGAGCTGCCCAGGCGTTGCCACCGTGTCCGGGACGGAGGTTAGCAAAGTGAAGGTAGAGACAATCATTGGTTTAGAAATTCACGCTGAGTTGCTTACAGCATCTAAAATATTTTGTGCTTGCTCCACGGAATTTGGCGCGGAGCCTAACTCGCAGGTTTGCCCTATTTGCTTGGGTATGCCCGGCACATTGCCGGTTATCAATGAACGGGCGGTGGAGTATGCCGTCAAGGCTGGACTAGCCCTAAACTGTGAAATAGCACCATATAGCAAGTGGGATCGCAAACAATACTTTTACCCAGATCTACCCAAAGCCTACCAAATATCGCAATACGATTTACCCTTGAGCGAGCATGGGTTAGTGCAGTTTACCATGGAAGATAAACTACACCAGGTGCGCATTTTGCGAGTGCATTTGGAAGAGGAAGCTGGCAAACTGGTTCACTCGGGCGATAGCTTACATGGCTCCGATTACTCGCTGGTAGATTATAACCGGGGTGGCATTCCTCTTATTGAAATAGTGACCGCACCTGATTTGCGCTCGCCGGAAGCGTCACGGTTATTTTTAGAACGTTTGCGCACCATACTTCGCTACATAGGTGTTTCCGATTGCAAAATGCAAGAAGGCTCCTTGCGCTGCGATGCCAACATCAATCTCCATATAGATGATGATGGCCGAATTTGTAAAACACCTATAGTTGAAGTTAAAAACCTTAACTCATTCCGAGCGGTGGAGCGAGCCCTAAACTACGAGGTGCAGCGTCAATACCAAGAGTATCTCGACGGTGTGTATAACAATCATCCCGGTGGTAAAGTCACTGCCGGTTGGAACGACGCCCGTGGCTTTACCTATGTGCAACGCAAGAAAGAGCAAGCAGACGATTATCGTTACTTCCCTGACCCAGACTTATTACCAGTGGTGCTAGAGAGAGCTTTGGTTGAGCAATGGGAAGGTGAATTGCCGGAGCTACCTGCACTCCGTGAGGAAAGGTTTATAAAAGCCTACGCCTTGCCTGCTTACGATGCTGCAGTACTCACCAGTTCCCGGGTATTGGCCGATTATTTTGAAGCAGTTGCTAAAGAATTAAACGACGCTAAGCTGGCCAGTAACTGGATGATGAGCGAGGTGTTACGGTTAATTAACGAGGAAGGTCAAGAACCTGACGATGTGTTACCCACAGCAAAGGTGACACCGGTTGGTTTGGCAGCTCTTTTGCAAATGTTAAAAATCGGCAAGGTGAATGGTAACATTGCTAAAGAAGTGTTTGAGGAGATGTGGCATACCGGCCACAATGCGGTTGATATAGTGGCCAGTCGTGGCTTAGAGCAGATTAGTGATAGCGCAGAGCTAGCTAGCTTGGTCAATACCGTATTAGCCGCTAACACCAAGGTAGTAGATGATATATTAAAAGGGAAAACAGGTGCGATAGGCTTTCTGGTAGGCCAGGTGATGAAGGCCACCAAAGGGAAAGCCAATCCCAAGATGGTTAATGATATGATACAAGTGCGTCTACAGGAAATGAAAGGTTAATTATGAATCACGAAGTGTTACACCTTGGCCCTATAGTTATATACACATATGGTATGTGGTTAGCACTAGGTTTTCTAGCCGGTGCAGGCCTAGCTGTGCGAGAAGCTGAACGGCATGGTATAAAAGCGGCAGTCATTTATGAGCTGGCAACGCAATTGATGATTGTGGCGTTAGTGTTCGGGCGGTTAGGTCACATTTTACAAGACTTAGGTTTTTACATTGCCAAGCCGATAGAGATATTAAACGTGGCTCAGGGTGGTTTAAGCTATGTTACCGCTTTTGGGGCATGCTTTTTATACACCGTACATTTTGCTGCCAAACGCAAACTATTGTGGCGCGATTTACTTGATGTTCTTGCTCCCGGTCTAGCTGTTGGTTTGGTTATAGGTTCTTTGGGGGCGTTGGATGAAACTACTGTGGCTGGCGCACTACAATTAGGCTCTTTTTATTGGCCGCCTGGAGTGATAGCTTTTTTCACTATAGAGTATGCCGGGCTATGGCGCTTAGTCAAGTTACGGCGGCGTTTAGCACCCGGGTGTCGCTTTTGGTTGGTTGTGAAAACTGATGCTTTTGCCAGAGCAGTGAGCAGTATATGGTCGTGGTTATTATATGGACAAGCGCAACCAATGTTGTTATCGTTGCTCGGTGTCGCTTTGCTATATGGATTAGCTTGGCAGCAAACAAAAGGTGGCTGGGTAGGCGGTTGGGCAGTTGGGGTTGGGCGGCAGTTGCCTAGGCGAAGGCGGCCAACACGGCGTGAACAGTTAACCCAATTGGCTACCTGGTCTGGCGTGTATATTGTGTTATTGATGATACTGGCCCGTTCGTTACCAGTTGCAGCGTAAGTAAGGTGATCCGCTATGAAAGAGAACAACACAACCCAACAGCGCATCG
>CAYMKM010000103.1:0-6612 GCA_964390985.1 uncultured Clostridia bacterium
TAATGATAATCGATCACATCGCGTAACTTGTGACCGTCAATGCTCAATATAACATCGCCCGGTTCAAGACCAACCTCTGCGCCAATAGAACCTGGCCTTACAGCACTAATTATGGCTTTACCTTTTTCTGCACCGCCCATTATAATGTTCGCCTCCGCAGTGCAGATTCGCAATTATGACTGTCTAGTCCTGCTGTGAGGGGAGCACCTGCCCAGGAACGAGGCATTCATGTGCCAAGTTACTCAATTTAGCACCGTCAGAACCAATTACGCCTGGTGGTACAGTTGTAGACAGCCAGCTTTTTGCCTGCTCCACCACCTTTATCAACTGCAAATAAGCTAAGCGGGTGCCAAAAAGCACAATTGGTCGCCCTAACCAAGTCCACCCTAAGGAACGCGAAAGGTAACCGCCTATCCGCATCCACCAATTAACGCACGAAAGTGTGTTAAAAAATCGCAATGATTCATCTGTGTTACCGGCTAACTGGTAGGCAGAAGCAATAGCTCGCTCCACTATTTCGTGGCCAGCACCCCGCCCACAAATATATACCTCGTGACCGTGTTCATCTTCTCCCATATAAATCAAATAGCCGTGGTACTCCTTGGTTACCCGGTCAAACAGGGGTAATTCCATCAATTCTGATGCGCTGACTACTCGATCTGTCGGTAATCGACCTAAATGAAGAGCAGCTGCCACCTGAGTGGAATGCGCCCCGCCAAAGTCATCGTAAACCACTTTCATAGCCATTAATGCCTAACTATTATATAAGTTCCATTGCCCAAATCATGTACTGCACCCAGTGTAATTTTGCTAATATATGTGGCCAACTGCTCTAACTCCTTTTGATTAGTGGCATAAAACACTGGTATACCCCCTCCTACTTTGGTCTGATCAATCGTCACCGCTGCTAAAATAGAGTGTTGTAAACTTACGTCCAAGCTAATTGCTCCTCACATGCACTTAATCGGCTATCTGGCCAGCTCGGGAGGCTAGAGGCCGTCTTCTAGCACCTTCCAATAATGGTACCCTGCGAACTGCCATCATTAATGCTTCCTCACTTTTTTCGCCAGGTATGGCCACTACCGACAATGTACCTGTTTTTGTGTTGCGACGTACAATAGGTGTATACTCTGGTTCATCTATATCTTTTCGAACACCTAATTGCCCGGCTATTTCGTGAGCAATTGCCTGCCGTTGACCTAAATTAGCTAAAGTAGCTTTGGCATCAGGATCCCGCGGCGCTACCAGGAGTGCCATTCCATGTTGGCGGTATTTTTCTCTGGCACTCGGTAACCCCACGTTCATCATCTGTACTCCAGCTACCGTAAGTATTGGTCCGGCAAACTTAATATCGGCAAGTTTTACATCGGCCACATCGCCGACAGTCAAACCACGCATTAAGCCGTGAAACAATACCGGCAGCAGGAAGCCTACTATTAGGGCTATTAACCATCGGTAACCGTTTGCTAGCGGTAAAAGACTAGCCAATGTGGTGCTAATTAATGCCGTAGCCAACGCTAAATAGTTGCGCGCTTCAAATACACGTGCTATGCCCTCAATGTAGGCTGTACCGCGGGGAACAAGCTCTGTACTCTCCATGTTGGCTAATGTCTCCCGCTCTACAGTGCGTACCTCACGAAACTGAGAAGCCGCCAGAGCCAGGAAGCTAGCTGCCGCAAAATCCTTGGCCACTAAAGCAGGCACTGCTAATGCACCTAAAAATGAAGCGATTAGGCCAAACGTAAGATGAATTACCGCACCCTGCGGGTAGCTAGGATACATGCGGTAATCTATCCGCAACATATATAAGCGAGCCACACTACCCGCCACTACACCAACCATCACCGCCATAACCGGATCCGAATGCAATATAACACCTCACCGTGCAGACTGTTGCTATTTACGCCGCAACCGAAGCCAAAAACCCTCTTTATTCAAAAAGTACCAACCAGCAGCAATTACTAATGATAAACCTATCAGCCAATAAACTGTCTTTACGCCGGCACTGCCAAATTGCGCATTAGCTGTGCGTGCTGTTCCCGGTGCCAAACCAGCGGCAGCAGGGATAATATCGGCGATTAATTTCGCTGATTTTTGAGCTTCCTCTAACGTTGTGGTGTGAGTGCCAAACTCCAGTAATATCATGCGCGGCCCTAAATCCTGGTTGTAGTTACCCTTGGCATGAAATATGCCTTTTATTAAGCCAGGATATTTCTCATCAGCAACTGCTTTAATACGCTTGGCATACTCTAAATTGGTGGCCCTGTTTTGATTCTGACGGCCCACAACCAAACGCACTTTAGTCATTCCTTCTCCGTTCACTTGCGTGCGATATGATTCTGGGTTTGGTATAGCATCGCGATGTACATCAATGATAGTGGTTGGTGCTTGACGACTTATTTCAGCTGCTGTGCGCCGCGAACGCAAATAGGCTTGCCCATCGTGGGGTAGGTGCACTGCATCTGAGAATACAACCGAATACCCTTGCGCCTTTAAATTATCGGCTAAAGTCTTTCCCACTTGGTAAATATCTCCGCGAGGAACCTGCGATTCTACCCCACTAGAGGCTTTATACGATTCGTCACTGTGCGTTTGGTAAATACCAATCACTTTGGAACCGCCAGCCCGATTAGTTAATTGCATCGCCCACTGCCACGTGGCAACTAGCGCATTTTGACGACTATCGTAAACGACAGGCATCTTCTCTTTGCCATCGTAGCGCATGTATACAGTGTCGCCATCAAAACGGTCCACCACATACCGATCGTTATTCTCAGCAATGTAAATATCATCTAGGTCAAGTTCGAGTGCTGTTTCCGTCACGAACTTGCCATCTAAATCTACCAGTCTGTAATAACCGCCATCGTGACGTTCTCCCCACTCTTCACCATTGGCTATCCCCGCATATGATGCAACCAAGGCGATTAGCATCACGCATGTAACCAGGAGCTTATTTTGTATCCTCATTTGTTCCGCTCCTTTTCATCCTCAGTTTCGTTGTCGAATACACCTTCATCCTGACGCAACGCTTGTGGGCGTTCGCCGCTGATAACCGGACCACCCTGTAAGCGTTCACGAGTTTCGCCCACTATTTCAGCTAAACCCACGCTTAACAAACCCGCTATAACCACCGCGTCAAACGCACCAGCACCACCCAGCGCTACCGTGCTAGGTAAATTCCGCACCCACACTTGAACAAGGTGACCTAAATCGGCCATTACCACTCCCAATGTGCCAGCCACAAACGCTGCTCTGCGCGAACGCCCCAATAAATAAGCGACCACACCGCCAACAAGGCTATACAACCAGACAGGGTCTATAAAAAAGTCGTTAGCTGGCGGCTCGAAATCTGTAAATGAAGCTACTATCCATATAATGGCCGCAGTGCCCGCTGCTGCCAGTAGGGCGCGTACCCACTCCCAAGTTGAATCAGCACGTAAAAGCAGATACACTGCTAGCGCCACAGGTACTAAGGCGCCACCCACATTTACCGATACATTAAGTGCGCCTCGACTAATTGGTATCGTGATAAAGCTGCCCACTATAATCAGACCAACAAAAAGTAATGCCTGTGTATCTGTCAGTCGCAAACGATCTAGCACACGGTGTGCTAGGCCAAAATAAATCAAGCCTGCGAGAGCAAACAATAAAATCAAACCAATAGGCACGTAATAGCACCCCTTTCGTTGCGATATCTTCAAGTGGTATAATTCCCTTTTATGTTGATCTCTATAACAAAAGCGGCAGCCAATTTGGCTGCCGCTACCATTTTTTACATGTATCAAGGAAGTTACTTAGTTACTCTTCTACTTCTTCTTCATCGTTTTGCTGTTCCAACAGGGTGGATAGGTCCTTGAATACATCACCGAGTTTTAGCGTTTCAGCATCCGGATCAGTATAACCAGTTGGCTCAGCATGCGATTTCTGCTGCTTTACTGGTTTGGGCTGAGCTTCTTTAACAGAGAGCCCTATGCGCCGGGCACGCTCATCTAAGGTAACAATTTTTACCTGCACAGTATCTCCCGGTCGCACTATTTCTGCAGGATTATTCACATGATGTTCGGCCAATTGCGATATGTGAACCAACCCTTCAATGCCATCTTCGAGTTTAATGAAGGCGCCAAAGTCTACTACTCTGGTCACTTCGCCCTCTACTATTTCACCTACAACATAGCGTGAAGCTACTGTTTCCCAAGGATCAGGTAACGTCTCTTTAAGCGACAAGGATATCCGCTCGTGCTCGCGGTCGACATTGAGCACCATCACTTGAATTTCGTCGTTCTCCTTCACCACATCGGAAGGATGCTTCACACGGCTCCAAGCCATTTCACTCACGTGCAAAAGACCTTCTACACCCGAGCCAATATCGACAAAAGCACCGAAATCGGTGATGCGACGAACTACACCGGGAAGAACAGTACCTTCTTTGATGCTCTGGAACACTTCCTCTTTAGCGGAGATGTACTCTTCTTCTAGTACCTGCTTACGTGAGAGTACAACATTGTTACGCTGCCGATCAATTTCAACTATCTTAAAGCGTAGCGTTTGGCCTACATATTTTTCCAGGTTTTCCACATAATTACGGGCTACATGCGAAGCTGGCACAAAACCGCGTACGCCAACATCAACAAGTAGACCACCTTTCACTCGTTCGGTGACTGTAGCCTCAAATATTTGCCCCTCGGCAAACATGTTCTCTAGTTTCTCCCAAACAACACGGCTATCGGCCCGCTTTTTGGAGAGCAAAACATTACCTTCGGTATCCTCTACTTTGAGGATATAAACATCAATTTCATCGCCTACATTGAGTACATCAGCAGGGCGTTGTCCACTGCGCAAACCTATTTCATGTAACGGAATGCGCCCTTCTGATTTATAACCGACATCGACCATCACTTCGTCATCGCCCACTTGAACGACGCGACCTTTAATAATAGCGCCTTGTTCCAGCTTGATAAAGGTCTCTTCGTATTGCTGCTGGGCCTGTGTGGCCAAATCGGTGCCCGCACTCTCTTGAGGGGCCAAAGCCACTTGATCGCTTTCGCTAGTTTCTGGCAATTGCTGTTCGCCAGTCACCTTTTGCTCATCGATCACCTCGTCAGGCTGTTGTGTGGCGTCCTTCTCTTCGTCTTCTGCCACTAGTGCCTGTTTCTCTTGCTCATCACGTACTTCGGTCATCGCCCTACTTACCCCCCAAGAATCTCCGCAAATGCGCCATCTAGTGTAGTATGGGCATTTTTATATAAATGATGCTGTTCCAGCAGCCATATTCGTCCTAATACCGACGACTCCTCCTATAATTTTAAAAACGGGTGGAAAACTGCGTAAAAACGCGGTTCGGTTATTGATTTAGCAATTCATGAATCGCTGCCATTATTTGTTGGCTCGCTTGTTTTACCGCTTCTTTATTTACATTCTCCACATTATTTAAGTGTATTGGTTGTCCATAGCGTACTCCTATTCGTACTGGTCGAGGTAAATGAAGAATACCATCTATGTCACTAGTACCCCAAACTGCCGCTGGTACAACGGGAACGCCCGCTTTCAAAGCGAGTAAAGCAGCTCCTCCCTGAGGGGGCAATAATTCGTCGTTGGCGCGGTTACGTGTTCCTTCAGGGAAAACGCCGATAACCTCCCCTTCCTCTAACAATTGTAACGCCCTGCGAATAGCCTTACGATCAGCAGCACCACGCTGCACAGGGAAGGCACGAATGCGCGGCAGAATCCAGCTGAGGAAAGGCATACTAAACAACTCTGCTTTGGCCATAAAGTTTACTGGCCGCGGACAACCGGCCCCTACCAACGGAGGATCAACATAACTCATATGATTGGCGGCAATAATGCAGCCACCCTGAAAAGGAATGTTTTCACGGCCTTCGTATTTAGATCTAAAATAAATTCGCATTAAAGAATGCAAAATCGCTTTAGCCGCTCCATAAACACTCAAATGCCGCTCCTCCTTTGCACTCGTTCCACTGACATCATTATTTTATCGACCACTTCGTCAATACTTAAACCAGTAGTGTCCAGCAGAATTGCATCTTTCGCCTGTTGTAAAGGAGAGAGTGTCCTTTTTTGATCTTTTTCGTCCCGAGCAGCGATCTCCCGCTGAGCATGATGTAAGCTAACTGCTTGACCAGTAGCTGTCAGTTCGCGCCAGCGCCTTTGGGCTCGCTCTGTTAACGCCGCGGTCAGAAATATCTTCACATTAGCATCGGGCATAACTACCGTTCCTATATCGCGACCATCCATTACAACACCACCATCAGCGCATAAACGATGTTGCTGCTGAAGAAGGTAGTGACGAACTGCCGATTGTGCTGCTACATGTGGCACTGCATTGCTAATGGAAGAATGGCGAATACTCTCAGTAACATCAATTCCATTTACAAATACTTGACTCTCCCGACCATCTTGACCAGGTAATAATTCTAAACTAATTTTGTCTATACAACAGGCTACATTCTCTTCCTGGTTAATGTCTACCCCTTGTTGAAGTAGGAACCAAGTAATTGCTCTAAACATAGCACCGGTATCAATATAGAGATAACCCAGCTTACTGGCGACTATCCGGGCGACAGTGCTTTTTCCGGCCCCGGCAGGACCGTCAAT
>CAYMKM010000104.1:0-4917 GCA_964390985.1 uncultured Clostridia bacterium
GCGCGAAATGGCTAGGAGGGGCGTGACATGAAGAACGAAAGCAGAAAGGTTCAAAAGACGCCGCCGGATATGGCATATACCGAGCCAAGTGATGCCGCTAATGCAAAGCCAGATTGGGCTCGGTTCAACGCAACTATTGAGCGGGGAATGAGCATCCGAGTAGCGCGGGAGCGTCGAGAAGTAGGATTGTTCGTATTGACCGCTGCTGGCATCTTGGCCATTGTGTGGACCCCGCTGCTGCTTAATTATCCGCAGGCGTTCTTTGCATTGCAAGCGGTGCAGTTTTTTGGAATAGCCCTATTCTATCTGCCAATACATGCGTTGCGCAGGTTGAAAGGTGATGAGGTATGAGCATGTATCCTTTGCTTCTCTGGGTGTTGTTGGGTGCATTGGCGATCACGCAAGCAGCGTGGATACTGCGCGACGCTCGCCGGCGTGGCGAGGGTTATGTGTGGTTGTGGGGATTTTTTGGTCTCTTGAACGTCCCATCGTCCCTTGTTGTATATATTCTCGTTACCAGGCATGATAACACGCGATGCCCTCAGTGCTGCAAGGCTATTCCTCGCAGATCTATGATCTGTCCGTATTGTGGAGCAAAGAAAGAGGAGGATGATTAGGATGGTAAATGCAGGTTTCACCGCTGCTGAGCTGCTAAAGCTGCTAGCTCCATTGATAGTAGCGGAGGTGGCGCTCAAAGTTTATTGCCTTGTTTCACTGGCTCGCAGCGAGCCTAGAGCCTTGCCGAAGTGGGCGTGGGCGTTGATCATTGTGGTCGTATCGACGCTAGGGTCAATTGCGTATCTGATATTTGGACGAAAGAAGGACTGATGTAATGCTCAAGGTGGAGGCACTTTCTAAATCGTACGGACAGACTCAGGCCTTGCGTGATGTAACATTTCAAGTTGCCTCGGGCCAGGTGTTTGGCTTTCTAGGCCCAAACGGAGCTGGCAAGACCACTACCATGAACATTATTACTGGTTTAATAGAGTTCGATTCGGGCAATGTGTCCATAAATGGCATGGATTTGCGCCGCAACCGCTCTAGCCTACGCGGGGTGGTGGGCTACCTTCCTGAGTCGCCCATGTTCTATGGCTACATGACAGCCCGGGAGTATTTACTCTTCATTGGCGATGTTTCCGGGCTTGCTCCCGCGGCGAACAGGGTGCGGGCAGATGAGCTCCTTCAAATAGTAGGCCTCAGCGAGGCCGGAAGCAGAAGAATCGGGGGATACTCACGCGGCATGAAGCAACGCTTGGGCATAGCCGTCGCCATCTATAACCGACCCCGCCTGTTGCTACTTGATGAGCCGACTTCAGCGCTAGATCCCCAGGGCCGACTTGATGTAATTAGACTCGTCGCACAGATGCGCGATAAGGGCATGACAGTGTTCCTTTCGACGCACATTCTGGCCGATGTGGAGCGAATCTGCGATGCGGTCGCTATCATCAAAGACGGGGACATAGTAGCGGCCGATGCCATGGCCCATCTGCGCGAGCGTTATATTCAGCCTGTTGTAGATGTGGTGTTCAACCAAAGGCTGGAGTCAATTCCAGAAGAGATGGCGCAGGCTCCTCATTATATACGAGTGACGTTAGATGGCAACATGATGTCGGTTTATATGCGTGATTTAGAAGCCGGCAAGCGTGAGCTTTTGCATACTCTGGCCAACTTAGATGCCGATGTGGCATCATACAGCGTGCGGCAACCGAGTCTGGAAGACATTTTTGTGAGGTTGGTGAACAATAAATGAGTGCATTCCAAGCATACCTGCGCAAGGAAGTTATGGAGTCATCCAGGCAGAGCAAGTATTTAATTCTGGGTGCATTCTTTGGTTTCTTTGCATTGTCTACCCCAATTATGCTGAGGTTGCTACCAGGGATTATACAAAACCAAATGCCCGATTTTCCACAGCAGTTAATGCAGTTCGATGCAGTTTATTCAGTTCAAAACTACATCAAGAACATATACCAACTGGGTAATATGGCAGTCGCTTTCACGCTCATGGGTGTGCTTGCTGAAGAGCGTCTGCAAGGAAAGCTGATATTCCCAATGTCGCAAGGGGCTAGCATGATAGGTGTTGTCACCGCTAAGCTTATGCACTACACAGCAGCGGTGGCGGCGATTGTGTTTGCTGCGACTATGTTAAACTACTACTATTCAATGATACTCTTTCCCGAGAGCAATCTGGGTATGGCCGCGGTTATGCAGTCAGCGGGTCTGCTAGTCACTTATTTCATCACTAGAGTAATACTTGTTACATTTGCCAGCGCTATATTTGTCAAGCCGATCGCCGCTGGGTTAACTACGCTGGTTATATCTTACCTTGAGCCTATTGCAGCATCGATACCACGCATGAAATCATTTGTAGCGTACAACCTGGTAGACGCTGCCAACCATGTGCTCGAGGCTGGGGCCGCAATGCAGCCGGAAGTTAACGGTTTGGTTTTAACTGTGGCTGTAACTGCCCAAGCTATCGCCATGGCGATAGCGACAGTGTGGTGGATGCGTAGCAAAGAGATCGCAACAGGTGCCGGATCCCAGTGATGGCGTAAAGGCTTATCAGGCTGCTTGCGAGTTGGCTACAAGGGCTTGTAAATAGATACTTTATTTTTCCCTGCTGTTTTGGCAGCGTACATTGCTTGATCGCCATTAAAGGTAAGCATATCGGCGCTCATGGTTTGGTCCCATTCAGCAATGCCAATGCTAACCGAAAGCTTGGCCGGTTCCATATTTGCAGGGGATATGCTCAAGTGTTCTACCTTATCGCGAATCCTTTCACCAACCAAGGATGCTTGTTCAATATCGGTGTTGGGTAGAATAATAACAAATTCATCTCCCGCATAACGGGCGCAGACATCAACAATTCTCGTGTGTAGCTTTATAACTTGTGCAATAGATCTTAAAACTCTATCGCCAAAGGGATGGCCGTAGTTATCGTTAATTTGTTTGAAGTCGTCTACGTCAATCATAATAAGAGAGAGGGGCCGTCCGGATGTACGAACGCTTTTAATAAGCAACTTTAATTGGCTTTCAAAATAACGCTTGCTATATAGCCCCGATAAATAATCGGTATCAACAGCAATACGACGTAGACGTAACAGTCTATCAATGACAAACACGGAAATTAACGCTAGGGCTATAAAACATATGATAAATACGAGTCGAATTTCAATCATCAAGTTGTGAATGTGGTTTACGGAAAAATCAACACCAACCAAACCTATAACCGACCCGGTCTTATTGTCGATAATGGGCGCAAAACCTGACAAATAAGTACCCCAAACTGAATCGTGTATTAAGCCAGTGGTGGTGGCTATGCCTTCTTTATATGCAATAATTTCAGCGTCCGATATATTATCTATTGAGCCTAAAGGGGAAAACAGATCGCTATTGGGATCTGTGCCATCTAGAACATATGCTATTTGTGAATTGGACAGATGCTTTTCCGTGTAGATAAAGTAGACGTTGGTATTTTGTTTAATTTCCTGAAGAGCGCTTTGCATTTTGTTGTAATAGGCTGTATCGTAAGTACCTTCGGTGTACTCTTCCGTAGCCGATAGCAATTTGTAAGGTTTAACATCCTGAGTGATAAAGCTTGCAGTAGTGATGGCTATATTCATGGCGTGGTTGCGTAATTCGCCAATAATTAAGGTGCGGATATTCGAATACAACATATAGCCGGGCAAGGCTAATAAGGCCGTAATAATGATAACGGCTACGATCGTGGCGTAAATTGCACGAGCCTTAAAAAGTCTCAAATTGGACATCCTTATTCAGTGTCGTGAAGTATTTTACGCATTTCTTCCTTCACCTGAGCTGCGAGCGCGACCTTGCCAGCTGCCGCGTTTATCTCTAATTGCTCTACTGAGGTAGATGATGGGATAACAGGGCCCATACCTGGTAAGTCCAGCATGTATGCCAGTGTTAGCTGGCTCAAAGTTAACCCGTTCTCCCGGGCTAACGCCGCTAACCGTTGCACTTTGGTTAGTACGTCTTCATTGGCGTATTTCGCTAATAATCCTTCATCGTATAAGCGATCCCCGGGTCCTACTTTGCTCATGTCTAGGTAGCGTTCGGTTAATAATCCCAACGCCAGAGGGCTCCAAGCCACAAAGGATATCCGGTGGGCAGCTGCATATGCCAGTACACCGGGCTCTTTTTCACCATGTAAAATATCGTAGTTGTTTTGCACCGCCTGTATACGGCAACGTACGCCAAGCTTCGCCGCAGTGGCGACATATGTGGCCACCTGATCGACGGTGAAATTCGAAACTGCCAGATACCGGACCAAGTCGCGTTGCACTAAATCATAAACGGCGGCTAGGCTCTCTTCTGGTTCGGTTTGGGAGTCGAAACTATGAAAGTAGAGAACATCAATATAATCTAGCTGTAATCTGCGAAGGCAAGCGTAGACAGAATCTAAGATGTTGGCCCGCGACAAACGTGAGTGATTAGGCGTTACCCCATCCATGCCGCCAAACACTTTAGTAGCTAGCACCACATTGCGCCGCTGGTCGGGATGGGCCTTAAACCAGCGGCCGATAATCCGTTCGGAGTTACCTGAAGCGTTATTGTAGCGGTTGGCAGTATCCCAATAAGTTACGCCTAGTTCCACAGCCCGGTCGAGAATACGAAATGACTGTTCCTCGCCAATTCTTGATTTATCGCCCGTTTCCGGATAACCCATCTTCCAGGTGCCCAATCCTACGTTAGATACCTTCAACCCGCTACTACCCAGAAGTCGATATGGCATGCCGTTGAAGCTGTCCGTAGTGTAGGGGACACCATATAGCTTTGGGTTAGGTGCAATATCGCTCATATTTGGCCCCTCCTTGCTGATACAGCATAAACTACCGAACTAACTCTGAGCTATCTTTCATTTTGTGATCAGCAATCACTTTAGTGATCTCAGAAAAG
>CAYMKM010000104.1:5017-6547 GCA_964390985.1 uncultured Clostridia bacterium
CTCTGAGCTATCTTTCATTTTGTGATCAGCAATCACTTTAGTGATCTCAGAAAAGTCACTGACGGGCATATCGCCAGGGATAGTATTTTTAATAGCTGCCATGGCGTTACCGTATTCCAGTGCCCGCCGCACATCGTGATATTTTAGCAAGCCAAACAATACTCCAGCGTTATAAGCATCGCCGCTACCAATTCGGTCAACTACCTCAATCTCTTCGTAGGGGTCCTCCTGATAAAACTGGTGGTTATCACTACAATAGATTAAGGAGTTCCAAGTGTGTTTAGTGGGGCTAAGCACGCGCCGACGGGTGGTAGCCACCAGTTGGCAACCGTATTCTTCCGCATAACTACGCATGATATCTTCCAGGGAGCCAGTTTTACCAAACATGCGTCGGGAAGTCTCTTCCGAAACAAAAAGGATATCCACATACGGCAATATTTTAATGATTTCGGCGAGTGCTTCGGCTTCATCCCAAAGTGAAGCCCGGTAGTTTACATCAAATGATATTAAAGTACCGGTCTGTTTGAACTGGCGGATCATTTCACCAGCGACTTGGCGAACCGTCTCACCCAGCGCCAAAGTGATGCCACTTATGTGTGCCATGGTAGTGTTCGTATAAACCGAAGCATCTATCTCTTCGAGGCTCAAGGTAGTAAACGATGAATTGGCCCGATCATACACAACAAGCGGTCGCCGTGGGGCGGCTCCGTTTTCATAATAATAAATGCCTAGCCGTGCTTGGCGCTCGGTATCGTAAACTATGTAATCATCACTAACGCCGTTAAACCGAATCTGGTTCTTAATATATTTGCCAATTTCGTTGGCGGGTAATTTGGTGATCATGCCTGTACGTAGGCCTAATAAAGAAACACCGGAGGCTACATTTAACTCTGAACCACCGGCGCGCTTTTCGAATGCTTCCCCAGCTAAAATGCGTTCTTTGTGGGGCGGTGATAGCCTAAGTAATACTTCGCCTAGGCTGAGTAGAGCAAATTCCTTTTCGTCGCTGGGAATGGTGAACACTATTTATCATTCCTTTGCTAGTTTAACCTTTACAAGCAGGTTTCGCTGTTGGCGGGAGCATAACCTCTCGTTAATGCGCAGGTCCAGGTTAACGAGGTAGATGTTTTCGATACCAGTGCCGTAAACGTACTAGTAGGCGATAGGTGGAGAATGAGGGGGTAGCGTGCAAATCTTCTACCGGAACATCCAATGGCACTTGTATACCAGCAGCTTTGCGAGTGTATAGGATTTGGCTAGGATATATGCTGCGATGTCCAGCCAAAAGGTAACTGGCAATGCTAACGGCAGCGGCATACACGCCAATGTTAGGGCCAAACATTTCAATGCCCATGATAATCGCAGAAATGGGTGTATTGGCGGCTCCGGCGATCAAACCAACCAACCCTAGGGCGGCTCCCATTTGTAGCGGCAGGCCTAGCCACCCTCCTATTGCGGAACCGGCGGTAGCGCCAATTACAAACATTGGTGTAATAACCCCACCACTATAACCAGACCCCAGTGTGACAG
>CAYMKM010000105.1:0-4482 GCA_964390985.1 uncultured Clostridia bacterium
TAGCTGAGTTAGGCGTTGAACGGGTGCTGTTTGCTACCGATGGCACCATGGATGGTTGTGTTGGTAAAGTAGCGGGAGCCAGCTTAAGTGAAGAAGATAAAGAGTTAATTTGTTGGGGTAATGCAGCTCGTATTTTAGCAGCCCAGGGCAAGCAGCCGCTACATGCGGGCCTGAGCAGCCAGGTAAAAGGGGGAGCGGCATCATGATTTTCGATCTGAACGCTTGGTTAGGCAACTTGGCTTTTCGGCAGTTAACTGAGAACACTCCCCAGGGCATGTTAGCCCGAATGGATAGGCACGGCATTCAATGCGCTGCTGTTTCATCGTTGGAGGCCATGCTACACCGCAATGTACAGCTAGCCAACGAAAAGCTGGCGGAAGATGTAGCCCCCTACAGTCAACGGTTATACCCGCTCGCCACAATTAACCCCACCTATGTGCGTTGGGAAGACGATCTGGCGTACTGCCATGAGAAACTAGGTATGCGCGGTGTGCGTTTACACCCACAGTATCATGGTTATACACTGGCACAGCCAATTGCCAAGAATGTGGCCACCGCTTGCCGGGAGCGTAACCTACCGGTGTTTATAGCCCACAGAATAGAAGATTCTCGCCAACGTCATGCTCTTGATCCTGGTAAAACAGTTGAGTTCAATGAAGCTGCTCAGCTTTTGACTGCGGTACCAGGCTTACGTTTAGTGCTAACCAACGCGCGCGGCAGTATCGCTTCCTCACGTTTGATGCAACCCGATTTAATTAACAGCTCGTGGTTTCTTGATTTATCTTTGGCGGAAGTATTATTTACACGCGTTCTTTACGATTTAGCGGAAAAAACAGGCGGTCAACACTTGGTCTTTGGCACACATGCACCCATATCGTATGCCGCGTGTGCGCTAGTAAAGCTAGCTTTGCTTCCACTAGAGAATGAGCAGCTCGAGTTGGTAAAGAGCGGCAATGCTAGCACGATAATGGGTTTATTAAAGGACAGTGGTGAGCAGAGTGCCTAATGTTTCACCAGCAGTAGGTTTAGTTTTCGATCTAGATAATACGCTTATCGCCTCACATATTGATTTCGCAGGAATGCGTCGCTGTGTAATTGATACTTTACAGCAGGCGGATGTGCCAATATCAGCTGAGCAAATGCGCTGGACCATTGGGCGCCTAGCCGAATTGGCCAAAGGTCCGGGGCTACCGGACGATTTAGCCACCCGCATTTGGCAAATTGTTGACGACTTTGAAGTAGCCGGTATGGAAGGAGCCACTTTAGAGCCAGGCGCCTCCATAGCATTATCCACCTTGTATCAGCGTGGTTATGCAATGGCTGTACTAACTAATAATGCTCGGGCTTCAGCACTGCGGGCGTTGAAAGATCAAAACTTACAACGCTATTTTAAGGTGATTTTATGCAGAGATGATGTGCAGCGCTTAAAACCCGCTCCAGATGGATTGCAGGCAGCAGCACGTTTGTTAGGTAACCCCAAGCACCTTATAATGATAGGAGACTCATGGCTAGATGCCGCCGCCGCGGCTGCGACAGGTGCCCGGTTTGTGGCAGTAGGGCGGTTCCGCCAGGTGGCTGAACCACTACCTGTGTGGAAACAAATTAGCACTTTGCATGAATTGCCGGAGTTGGACCTTCCAGCACCCAAGGGGTAAGTTGAAAACTAAAATGAGCGAATGCTGCTCATGCAAGGAGGAAAAGGGCGTGCGTATGGGTGGGTGGTCAAGAAGTTTCCTTTTAGCAATAGGGATATTCGCCGCGTTTGTGTTCATTAGCGCAGCAGTAGCATTTGCCGCTAACGAGACGCAACTAGCCACGTTGCAATTAACAGTGAACAAAGTTGAAGTGCAACGGGGCGGTAAAGGAGCATGGAGTGAGGCAAAAGCCCCGCTTCCTTTGTATTTGGGCGATAGAGTCCGCACTTTGCGCAAGGCCCGGGCGGCCATTTTGTTTGTAGATGGCAGCGAAATCATGCTCAATCAGGATACCATGATGGAGGTATCCAGCAGTTACGATACAGAAAAGAAGGGGCTCATCAACCAAGTTCGCATCTTTTTAGGTGAAGTGTTTAATAAGGTAAGCCCACAAAAGGATAGTAATGTACAGTTTAAAACTCCTGATGCCGTGGCCACTGTGCGCGGTACACGTTTTTCCATTTTCACACGACCGTCGCAAACAATACTGCCAGAGGATATTCCCGATTATAGCTTCGATACTTGGAGTCGGCTAAACAAAGGTTACCGTACTCGTTTGGCCGTACAGGAAGGTTTGGTCGATTTCTTCAACCAACTCGGCTCGGTTATGGTGGGAGCGTTACAAATTAGCGAAAGCGGTTGGAATATCGCACCTAGTACGCCGTTGACAGTGCCACTAGAGGAGCTGCAAATGCAGTGGGCACATGAGCTAGAACAACAAATGCAATCGGGTAACGCCAACCAGCATGGAGAGGATAATGGCGAAACAGAACCAGAACAGAATGGCAAGCAAGCGGGTGAGCAGGCTAGGCAGGCTGGGCAGGCCGAGCAATCTAAAGGGCCTACAGCTACGTTGCCACTAATCCCCATCCCGGTTGTTACCCCAAAATTAACGGAGTCTTTGGTTGCTAATTGTACCGGATTCTCTCCTTTGGCACAGTCACCCAATAATTGCGTTAGCTGGAGTGGGGTAGTGCAACCAGCCACGGCTTGGCAATTTGTTATTAAAAACGAAAAAGGGGCAGTGGTACGCACCTTCACTGCTAATAGTGCTCAGGTGAAAGTGGAGTGGGATGGAAAAGACGAAAAAAAGGCACAAGTGCCTGATGGCGTATACACTGCGACATTAGTTATTAAAGCTACTTCAGCTCAGGCGGCAGCCTCTTTCACCGCACCATCAGTTATTGTGGATACAAAAGCCCCGCAAGTGCAAATAAAATCGCCTCTTCCCGGCAGCACACTGAAACAGATAGTAAATATAGAGGCTGTGGCGGTAGAGGTCAACCTGGCTAAATGGTCTATGCAAATTGATGAAGCGCAGCCTTTTTTCACTAACACCAGCGGGAAGATTCAAGCCACACTGGATACCACACAATTAAGCAATGGCGTACACCAACTAAAAGTGACAGTTGTAGATGTAGCGGGCCATGAAACCACAGCTAGCATTATTGTTCACGTGGTAAATGCTGTTGCTAATATACCGCAAAATGTGCCCAGTATGGCAGGGCTTGAGCTGATGCTGTTAGGTCAAGCGGTGGGTGTGCTTAGTGCAACGAATGGGCAAGTAGAGGTACAGCGCAAAGGAGATAGTGAGTGGAAACCGGCCGCATTATCGGATGCACTGTTTCCTGAAGACCGTCTGCGTACAGCAGGCAAATCGGTGGCTATGATATTCTTTGCCGACAACAGTATGCTAGTTGTGAATGAAAACACCACGCTTGAATTTGATAAGCGGCAGGAATTAACTCATCCGCTAGGTGAAGTAATCACTGCCCGTCTTACTGTAGGCGAAGTGTTTGTCACCATTAGTTCGCTAGAAACACAGTTAGAAGTGGCCGGCCCCGATGTCACGGTTTCCAGCGATGGTGCCAGCTTCCTATTCAGTGTACAACCCGGACCTGCTACACAGCAATTTACTACGCGTTTAATCATACTGGAAGGGCGAGCACTCTTTGTAAACCAGATGGGTTCAGTTATGGTTGAGCAAATGCAGGAGAGTACCTCCACTGGGGGTCAACAACCGAGTAAACCGCAACTAATAAAGGGGTCAGTGCAAACTGATTGGCTAAATAAAATAGGCAAATAGGAGCGGTGGCCGCCTACCACCAGGGGGAGTTATGGCTGTTCGTTTTATAATTGGCCGGGCTGGAACTGGTAAAACCTATACTTGCACCCGCGAAATAGCGGCGTTGCTCGAGCGAGAACCGCTCGGGCCGCCGCTGCTGTTTATCGTGCCCGAGCAGGCCACCTACCAAGTGGAACGCAAGATGGCCTTATTACTTGGCCGGCGGGGTTACACTCGGTTGCGCGTGCTTAGCTTTAGTCGATTAGCGTTGACAATTTTGGCAGAGACTGGTGGCTTGTGCCGTCCTAGTTTGAGCAGCGTTGGGCGTTGCATGTTGTTAAGCGTAGTATTGCAACAATGCCAAGGGAGTTTGCATGTTTTTGAACGGGCCGCCCGCCAACCAGGTTTTTTGCTGCAACTCGACGCCACTTTGCATGAATTGGCGCAATATGAGCATACCCCAACCGATGTAGCTAGTGTAGCGGCAGTTATGCCGGGCAGTACTGGGCGTAAAATGGCCGATTTAGCCGTGGTTTGGGAGGCTTATCGGCAAGCTTTGGCTCCAAACTATGCCGATACCGACACCTATTTGGCTCGGGCTGCACAAGCTGCCGAGCACTGTAGCTTGCTACATCACGCTCGTATATGGGTCGATGGTTTTTCCGGATTTACCCCCCAAGAACACGCCATGTTAGCAGTTTTGATGAATATAGCTGACGAAGT
>CAYMKM010000105.1:4582-6357 GCA_964390985.1 uncultured Clostridia bacterium
GAAGCTGTGGCTCGGGAAATACAGCGTTTATGCCGCCAAGAAGGGCTGCGTTATCGCGACATGGCGGTAGTCACCCGCCAGCTTGAACCCTACCGCCAGTTAATTGCTGCCGTGTTCACTAGTGCTGGTATCCCTCACTTTATTGATCAGCGAACACCCATTGCTCACCACCCGGTAGTGGAGTTTATCCGCTCCGGCATGGAGGCGGTGTTGCACAATTTCGCGGTGCGGCCACTGATGCGTTGCCTTAAAACAGACCTAATACCGCTTGATCGCAACGCCGTAGATAAACTAGAAAACTACCTTTTAAAGCATGGGTTACGCGGTGGTGCCTGGCACAACCAAGAGCCATGGAGTTACGAGTTAAGTAATGAAGAACTTAATGAAGAGATAGATCAAAACCGTCGCCAGATAGCCGCCCTTTTTCAACCACTTTGGTCTGTACTTAGGCAGTCCACGTTACTTGGCCAACAAGGCTGCGATGCTATTCACGCATTTTTACAAGCCGCACAAGTGGAGCAAACCTTACATAGTTGGGCGGAAAAAGCTGTCGCTGCCGGGCAACCCGGGCAGGCACTCACTCATCAGCAAGTATGGGAGCGTTTGAGTGAGTTACTAAGCGAAGTTGCCGATATTTTAGGCGAGCAAGAACTAACGCCGGGGCAATTTTACCAAGTTATACAATCAGGTTTAGAGAGCCTGCAACTTGGTTTAATTCCGCCGGCAGTAGATCAGGTGTTAATTGGCACTGTTGATCGCTCTCGGCAACCCGAAATACAAGCGGTTTTTGTGTTAGGGTTGGTAGAAAAGGAGTTTCCCGCCGCCCACGATGAAGACGCAGTATTCTCCGATGTAGAGCGTGAATTATTAGCCGAGCATAGTTTTACATTGGGTGCTTCAGCAGCGCAGAACATGCTACACGAGCATTATTTGGGATATATAGCCTTTACACGGGCGCAATCATATTTATGGGTTAGCCGTCCTATGGCAGGTGAAGCGGGGCGCGAATTAGCACCATCAACCTTCATGCTACGTTTGCAGAAGATGTTCCCCCAAGTGCCGGTAATTAAAGTAGGTAGCCAACCCCCAACCGATTTAATAGAGGCATTACCCTGGTTAACATCGCCACGCCAGCTAGCAGCGGCATTAGTGCGGAACCAACCAGCTAGTGCTCCATATATCATGGCAGATTGGCAAAGAGCCGCCCAACTACTACAAAATTACGCTGATACCAGCGTGCGGCAGATACTTAGTGTAGCGAGTTACAGTAACGAAGAGCGTGCTTGCCCGCCTACCTTACATAACTCGGGAGCAGTGTTACACACATCGATATCGCGCTTAGAAAGCTTTGCTGCTTGTCCGTTTCAGCATTTTGCCCAGCACACTTTGAAACTCCGACCCCGTGAAGAGTTTCGCGTCCAGCACACCGACATAGGTTTATTGGTGCATGAGACTATGCATCGGTTTGTAAGCACATTAAAAGAGCGGGGCCTAGAGTGGGCAGAGGTACCAATTGAACAAGCCAACCTTATTGTGGATGAACTAGTAGATAAACTAGCCCCGCGCTTGCGTAGCGAAGTGTTTTTATCTAACGCTCGCCATCGCTACTTGGTAGGTAGAGTAAAGCGAACCATGCGTAACGCCATTTGGGCACTAAGCTTTCATGCCAGTGGCGGTCAGTTTCGTCCTATCGCCACTGAGTTAGGCTTTGGAGGTCCTGGCGATAGGCTACCAGCTTGGCTACTTTCTATTGATGAGGAACACCAACTGAGTAT
>CAYMKM010000106.1:0-6339 GCA_964390985.1 uncultured Clostridia bacterium
AACGCAGTTTAGATGTGCTGCTACAAGTGGTACTAATTTTATCGGGTGTGGTTGGGGCACTAGGCCTGTTGGCCGACGGCAAAATAGAAAAACCCGATAAATTATCCTTAAGTGAAAAAGCAGCCAGTGAGGAGGTTAAACAATAATGCTCTCTTGGCTAACACCCGCCGGCGTGATACTTTCATGCGTCATAGGCTTATTCGGCGTGGGTTTTTACGCTTTGTTGATGATGCGTAACCTAATAAAAATGGTAGTAGCACTGCAAATTCTTATTAAAGGCGCCATATTAGCCCTAGCTTTGGCTGGTCACGTAAACGGATTCGTGCAATTGGCACAAAGCATGGCTATCACTGCCATTGTGGCTGATACAATGGTGGCAATTATAGGTTTATCACTGGCAGTTCAAGTAAAACGACGCAAACGCACGCTCGACGTGCAAAAGTTGTCGACATTGCGGGGGTAACAATATGACACCTTGGCTAATTGCATCGGTCATCGGCCTACCCTGGTTGGGAGCGCTGGTGGTCACTTTAGTTGGTGACCGACGGCCACAGCAGCAGAACGCTGTTGCCATTGGTTTCTCCTTAACAGCAGGGCTAGCCGCTCTTCTAATGTTAACGCAAATAACAGATCAAACTGTGGTATCACTGGCTACCAACAGTATATTTGGCAATTTCACCTTTGTCGCCGATGGTTTAGGCGTATTCTTAACGGTAATTGCTACTGTTATTGGCAGCTTAGCGGTTATCTTTTCTGTGGATTATATGCGGGGCGAAGCCCAACTTGGCCGTTATTACATGTGGATACTGCTGTTTATCGGCTCTATGGCCGGTTTGGTGCTCACCTCAAGCATGTTGCTATTATTCTTCTTCTGGGAAATGGTCGCTCTTTGTTCCTTCGCTCTCATCTCTTTTTATAACGATGATGCCAAGGCAGTAGCGGGTGGCATAAAAGCGCTTATTATCACACAAATAGGCGGTGTCGGCTTACTAATTGGCGCACTGATTTCGTATTCATACTTAGGTACATACGATATAAACACATTCATAATTAATACTAGAGCCATACCGCCAATTCCCCTTGCCATTATCGCCTTTGGCTTCCTGTTGGGTGCGGCGGCTAAATCTGCGCAGGTGCCGTTTCACACCTGGTTACCCGGTGCCATGGAAGCCCCCACACCAATTAGCGCTCTCATTCACGCTGCTACTATGGTGAACGCTGGCGTTTATTTATTAGCCCGTTTTTACCCGGCATTCGTTAAAATCCCTGGTTGGAGCAATGCTGTAATTATAGTCGGTGTTTTATCGGCTTTCTTGGGTGCTTGTATGGCTTTGGTAGCCAACGATCTAAAGCGGGTGTTGGCTTATTCTACCATCAGCCAGCTAGGTTATATGGTGTATGCCGTAGGTGTAGGAAGCATTTTTGCCAGTCAATATCACCTGCTAAGCCACGCTGTGTTCAAGGCGCTGCTATTTTTGAGTGCTGGTGCAGTTATTCACGCCGTGGGCACACGCGATATGATGTCAATGGGCGGCTTAGCCAAGAAAATGCCACTAGTACGTAACGTATTTATCATTGGTGCGCTGGCCCTGGCCGGACTGCCTATAGTAAATGGTTTCTGGAGTAAGGAGCTTGTTTTAGAAGCTGGCTTGGTTGGCGGCTCTGTTTGGGCGTATGTTGTTATGCTCATCTCGGCTGGTATAACTGCATGTTACACCTTCCGCATGGTGCATTTGGTGTTTTATGCAACTCCGCAGCGCCAACATGAGGTGCACGATGCACCCAAAGCTATGCAAATTGCTCTCGTTCCCTTAGCGGTCGGTTCTTTATCCACATGGCTGTTAGCCGGCTGTTTAGCACGAAGTCTAGCGAACTCGTTGCCATACCATCAGCTACACGCCTTAAGCACCTGGCAAGTGGTGCTCGAAGTTATCAGCACCCCAGCTACCTTGCTGGCGCTAGTGGTTATCGCTTTGGGACTAGCCGCCTGGTGGTGGCGGCAGAACCTACAACCTTTAGCTAAATATGCAGTGTGGCCTGCTCGTTGGGCCAATGCTGACTTTGGCTTCGAACACATTAACCGTGGCGTGGTAAAGTTGACTATGGCCGCCGCCACCATTATGAGAAGAACGCAGACTGGCCAACTAAACTGGAATGTGCTAGGCATAGTAGGCGGGTTTATTGCCGTGCTAAGCCTGCTAGTTTGGGGGTTTTGATCGCATGTACACAAATATAATTGTTTGGCTAATCGGCATACCCCTCATAGCATCGCCCTTCATATACCTATTAGGGCGAGTGGCAGTACGCACGGCTTCAACCAAAGCTGCTTCTCTTGTCAGCCAACTGCTAAGCCTACTTACACTAATTGCCACTTGGTTTGCCTATGGTAAAACAGTCAGCTCATTTATAAATAACGGGTCACTGTATTATTCGGTTGGATTTATACCTTTACAAGTGGATGGACTTAGCCTGCTTATAGGCGGGATGGCCCTATTCCTAGGTACGCTTGTTACTATTTATTCATGTAGTTACATGCACGGTGAAGATGGCGAAGAGAAGTACTACGCCATGTTGTTGGTTATTATCGGCGCTATGATCGGGTTGGGTTGTGCTGCCGATTTGTTTAATTTGTGGGTTTGGTTTGAAGTGATGGCCTTATCATCATACCTTCTGGTATCTTTTTATCACGATCAAGCCGCCGCGTTGGAAGCCGGAGTGAAATACCTAGTGCAAAGTGCCGCTGGTTCGGCATTGGTGTTGCTAGGAATCGCTTTGGTGTTCATGGAAACCAGCACCCTTAACCTGCAAGCTATTCAATATATAGCCTACCAAACTCCCATGCTACTAGCCGGTGGGGCGTTGTTTATTGTTGGCTTCGGCGTGAAGGCTGCTTTCGTACCTATGCATACTTGGCTACCCGATGCTCACTCACAAGCTCCTAGCGGCATTAGTGCCCTGCTCTCGGGTGTAGTTATAGAGGCTGGTTTGGTGGCTTTGCTTCGTGCGGTGGGTGCGCTTAGCAACATCACCTTTTCCTGGGGTTTGTTGCTCATGTTCTTCGGTGTGCTGAACATGATAGTAGGCAACCTCCTCGCCCTGCGGCAAACGCAAGTGAAGCGCTTGTTAGCCTTCTCCAGCCTTAGTCATGTTGGTTACATGATTCTCGGACTAGGAATCGCCATTGATTCCGGGCAGGTAGCTGGTGCGGCGGGTGGTCTGTTCCATTTAGTAAACCATGGCCTCATGAAGGGACTAGCCTTCCTTGCCGTTGGAGCACTGTTATACGCTTTACACATAGCTAACGGTAACCACGATGCACCACTTATGGTCACCGACTTAGCTGGTGTATCCCGGCGCTACCCGTTAGTGGCATTTACACTTAGCATTGGCCTTTTGGGGTTAGGTGGGTTACCGCCCTTCGCCGGCTTCATGTCCAAATGGCAAATTTTTGTGGCTGGTATAGCCACCCACGATCAGTTAATCTTTTGGTTGGTAGTTATTGCCGCGTTTAATAGTGTGCTCTCACTAGGGTATTACGCGCCCTTGGTTAATGCCATTTATCGGCAAAAGCCATCCGCTACTGTAGTGACGGGTCAACGGGTACCTGTGGGCATGCAAGTGCCTTTAGTGCTATTAGCTGTGGCTATAGTAGTGCTAGGGTTATGGCCCACCCTTATTAGTTGGCTCACTACCCCTGCTGGCAACGCTATCATGACCACGTTTGGAGGTTAATGTATGACAGCACTGCTTGTGCCCCCAGTGGCATTTCTAATATATATGATGCTAAGTGCCTTGCTAGCCGAAGCGGGTAGAGCTTTATCACCCCCGGTTGATCCTACAGAAGGAAAATCGGCCTTGTATGCTGGTGGGGAAGATGCACCCAGCACAGTCGCAGCACCGGGGTATCGCCCCTTCTTCGCTGTGGCCATGTTCTTCGCTGTATTGCACTTAGGTATACTAATATTAGGAACCGGAGAGCTTAACGCAACCGCTACCCTGTTTATTGGCGGGCTAATTGTGACGCTAGCGGCGTTGATTTTGGGTTGAAAGAGAGTGAAAATATGAGCACTCAATGTAAAAATTCCTGGCAAGAAGTGCTGGAAAAGGTGAAAACCTGGGCTCGTTTAAATAGCCCCTGGGCTATACATTTCAATAGCGGTTCTTGCAACGGATGCGATATTGAAATACTGGCGACGCTAACGCCGCGCTACGATGTTGAACGTTTTGGTATTAGGTTAAAAGGTAGCCCGCGCCATGCTGATGTACTCTTGGTGACTGGTGCCGTTTCCGAACAGGCTCGGGAGCGATTGCAACGCATTTACGAGCAAATGCCTGAACCTAAATTTGTGGTGGCAGTCGGCTCTTGCGCATTAACAGGTGGCACTTTCCAGGGTTGCTATAATGTAGTTGGTCGGGTAGATGAAGTTATACCAGTAGACGCCTATGTACCCGGATGCCCACCTCGGCCAGAAGCCATTATCGATGGCATTGTTAAACTTTTGGGTAGCTTGCAACCAGCAAAGAAGGCAGCTATTGAGGAAGGTGAAACGGCTTCATGAGTGCACAAAAACCGCTGGAATTAGCAACTAATTTGCTGCAACCCTGGGCAAAAAATATAGAGAATATCACCTCACATCACCTTAACGTGATGTTAGATGTAGTTGACCTAACCGCAGCAGTTGATGCCTTACATGCCGCTCGATGGGGTTATTTAGGTGGCATTACTGGTTCTGATCTTGGTTTAGAGGCTGGTTTAATAGAAGTGCTTTACCACTTCTTTGCCGGGTCTGCCATGCTAACTTTAAGGTTGCGCATACCCCGCGATAAAGCTAGCGTACCTAGCATTTGCCCCATTATTTCCTCAGCCACTTTCTATGAACGCGAATTAATGGAAATGATGGGCGTTTCTGTAGTAGGTACACCCAACGCAGATCGGTTGTTTCTCCCCGATAGCTGGCCAGATGGAGTATACCCCCTGCGTAAGGACTTTGCCGGCAAAGAGGTTAACGCCTGAAAGGAGTTAAAGATCCGGTGCATACCAGTGAACGCCGCGAACAATTTATTGTTCCCATAGGACCACAGCATCCGGCCCTCAAGGAGCCGGGACACTTTGAATTTACTGTTGATGGCGAAACAGTCACAGCTGCTTCTGCTCGTTTGGGTTATGCTCACCGCGGCTTAGAAAAAGCCTGCGAACAGCGTAGTTGGGTGCAAAACCTATATATGTTTGAGCGCACATGTGGCATTTGCTCGCATATACACGCTACCGCCTACTCTATAGGCGTAGAAAAACTGGCTGGCGTTGAAATTCCACCCCGTGCACAGGCCATCCGTGTGCTCATCGCCGAAATGGAACGGGTACACAGCCACCTGCTTTGGCTAGGTGTTACAGCGCACGAAGCAGGTTTCGATACTCTGTTCATGTACACTTGGCGCGACCGCGAAACAATAATGGACTTGCTGGAGACCATCACCGGTAACCGGGTAAACTACTCAGCCAACGTGCTCGGTGGCGTTAAATTCGATATCACCAGTGCCCAAGAGGATGAAATTCGCCGCGGGTTAGAATTTTTGGAGAAGCGGACTCGCCACTACCTGAACGTCGTGCGCACCGATGAATTTTTCCTGCGTCGTACACGCGGCGTAGGCGTCACCAGTAATGAGCAAGCGCAAGTGTTAGGTATAGTAGGCCCCACGGCCCGTGCCTCAGGTGTCGCTCGTGATGTGCGGGTAGATTCACCCTACGCCGCCTACGACATCTACCCAATAGATATGGTTTTAGAAACTAGTGGCGATTTAGCAGCACGTACTGCTGTACGCGTTAAAGAACTTTTTGAGTGCTACCGAGTGGTACTACACATACTCGATCACATGCCGGAAGGCGAGATCCAAACCAAAATGCCTCGGCGTATAAAAGAAGGCGAAATTATAAGTCGAGTAGAAGCACCCCGCGGCGAATTGTGGTATTACATTAAAAGTAATGGTACCGATAAACCGGAGCGTGTGCACTATCGCACTCCTACTATTCCTAACATGGCATCAGTATTAGCCTTGGCTGTCGGCCATCAATTAGCCGATATTCCCATGATTTTGGCTGGCATTGACCCTTGCTTCTCTTGCCAAGATCGCACAATCACCGTGCATCGTGGCCGTAACCAAGATCACTGGACATGGGAAGACTTACGCCGCTATGGCATTGAAACTTATCGTAAACGAGGACGGAGTTGAGTAATGAGCGTAATATATAGCCTAGTGGCTTTGATAATATTTCCCAGTGGCCTATTTATACTGTTAAGTGGGTTAGCCTACCAGTGGGCTGACCGTAAGTTAGTAGCCCAA
>CAYMKM010000107.1:0-6314 GCA_964390985.1 uncultured Clostridia bacterium
CCTATTCGCGGATTGCCATTTGGCTTACGCTGGCATTAGGTGCGTATGGCGTTTTTATGGCTTATTTGCGGCGTAAGTCTGCTGTGGAAGATCGTTATTTAAAGCTGCAACTAGCCCGTCATGGTACCATACGTATGGGATTAGATTCCCAACTTACGACGTTTAGCTTCCCAATTATCATTACTATCGGTTTGTTTATTGCTCAGCAGCTTCATATTCTTATCATTGCTTTGGTTATAATTGTGTTGGCAGGTGCTGTATACTACGGAGTGTGGCAGAAGCTACATGATTTTATTTTACGGTTAATGCATCGTCAGCCTTTCGAAGAGACGACGGCCTTGGCCTTGCGTTTAATGATTCCTCGCACAGTGGGTTGGAGGAACGCTCGTGTAACTAACTTAGAAGTGAACAAGGCCGAGAAAAACGCTCGCATAACGGGTGAGTTTGCCAATAAGGATGTAGAAATGGATGTACGTAACATTGTTGAGCACTACTTGCGGGGGTACCATCCGGTTTATGTTATCAATAACATAACTCAAAAATAATGCCTGTGGTTGGTGAAAGCTTTGGTGCGGGAACCCCAATAGGTTCCCGCTTTTAATGTAGACGGGGTGAACGTTATGGTGGCTAAAAGGAAGAGAGTAGCAGTAGTATTTGGCGGCCGATCAGGTGAACACGAGGTGAGCATTTTATCTGCAGCCTCTGTTTTCCAGGCAGCCAATAAAGAGCTCTATGAGCTGGTACCTGTAGGCATCACAAAAGAAGGGTGCTGGTATGTGGGTGGCGACCCAATGGCTATTATTACAGATGGCCACATGCGCCTGACAGAAAGCATACCTACAACTGGTGAAAGTCAACCAGGCACCCTATTACCGCAGCCCGGAGAGAATTCTCTGGTTGCTATCGGTGAGAAAACGAAGCAGATGCTATCGCCAGTTGATGTGGTTTTCCCCGTCCTCCATGGTACATACGGTGAGGATGGTACAATACAAGGATTACTAGAACTAGCTGATATTCCATATGTCGGTGCCGGGGTAGTCGCTTCTGCTGTAGGTATGGATAAAGCTTTAATGCATGCCATTTTCCGTGATGCGGGTCTACCGGGGGTAGAGTTTCTGGTTGTTAAGCGGTATGAACTAGAAAAACAACCGCAGGAAGTGTTAAAACGCATTGAAGCAAAGTTGGGGTTTCCCTGCTTTGTCAAGCCAGCCAACTTAGGTTCCAGTGTAGGAATTAGCAAAGTGAATAGTTGTTCACAACTGCTGCCCGCTTTGCAACTAGCCGCCACTTATGACCGGAAAATTGTTGTAGAAGCGTCCGCTGGCGACGTACGAGAAATAGAAGTAAGTGTATTGGGCAACGACGACCCCATTGTCTCTATTCCAGGGGAGATCGTGCCTGCTGGCGAGTTTTATGATTACAAGGCTAAATACCTAGATGATTCGGAGTTAATTGTTCCCGCTCGCATATCCCCAACAGCCGTTCAGCAGGTTCAGCAGATGGCCAAACAAGCTTTTTTAGCTTGCGATTGCGCTGGGTTGGCTAGGGTGGACTTTTTTGTCCGCAAAGATGATGAAGCAGTTATTGTGAATGAAATCAACACTATGCCGGGTTTTACTCGCATTAGTATGTATCCGAAACTGTGGGAGGCCAGTGGCATTCCTTACAGTGAGTTAATTGATCGATTGATAAACCTCGCTCTAGAGCGGCATGCCGATAAATCGCGTTCTACAACTAGCTACGAGCCTATGTAATTTAGGGGGTGGTAGCATTGTTATTGAGGTTGCGGCGTTATTGGTATCGTTGGGTGCTGGTAGGAGCCTTGCTTGTTTGGACGGTTTTATTTTACCGAAATTATTGGCAGGCCACCATTCCGGCTTTTGGTGATCCAGAACAACACTTAGCGATATTGCGACAGGCGTTCAACCGATACATTGCTGTTGGTTTGGCATTGATTACGATTATAGCGGTGGTATTCAGGTTAGATTCTCGCACCCGTGCAAGCAAAAATAAACCGCCTGTAGCGCGGGAACAAGGCAATAGTTGGTGAGCGCTCCCATTACAGGGGCAGGAGTTAGGGGGATCGAAGACGAAGTTACTTCCTCCCGCATCGCGGTAAAAGGGGGGGAGGCAAGCTTGAAAAAAGAAGTCAATGTAATACTGGGACGCCAACAGCTACCCTCCTTAAAAATACCCGGTGAGTTATTTGCTTATTATCAGCCGTTATTAGGCGGGTTAGCTATATTAGTTTGGTTGAACCTGCGTTGGTTGGTAGAGGTAGGTGGCACCGACAGTACTGAGCAAATACTGCAACAGCAACTGGATATTACTCCCGAGCAACTAAGCTCGCTATTGCAGCAACTATGCCAGTCTGGGTTGCTAGAAATAACAGATTCCGGTCAATATGTGGTGAATGAACCTTTGCCAAAGCCAATTTTGGCTAAAGGGGTAGCTGTTACCAGTGATCTTCCCGCCATTGAAATGGCGGCTACAGTAGATGATGAAACCACTGCCAAAGTAGCGTCCAGCTCTACCGAAACAGCCCCACCGGTGAATGCCCGGCAGGCTTTGGCGCGCGGTAAAGATGCGAGTGCAGCTCCAGCTGCCTCAGATTCTGTTCCTGCGGAGATGACAGTACCACCTACCGCAGCAGAGAAGAGAGCGGTTATAACGCGTCGGCCTAGGCGGCGAGCAACTGATAAGGCTCGCAATGATGAAGGACGAGACCAATTAAGCGCTGACATGCAAGCTGTAATGCAGATCTACGAGAAGAAAATGGGCGTGGTAGGCTCATCCCATTTTCAGAAACTGCGCTTTTGGGTGGAAGATATGGGGATGGAGGGCGAAGTTGTGGCGGCAGCCATTGAAGAGGCCGCTCGCAACAACAGCACCCGCCGTATGTCCTACATAGAGGGTATTTTACGCAATTGGCACAATGAAGGAATTCTCACCTTGCGTGATCTACTTAAAGGGAATGCCTCGCGGGTGTTAGCCAGTCAGACTCAAACCCCAGCCGAAATATCGATGGAAGGCATTGCTAACGCTGAGGCTTATAAACGCGTTGATCCTAGCATGGTAAAAAAGTGGAAGGAGCTTTACCCCGATGAGTATGACAGCTGAAAAACGGGGCAGCTTTTTAGCAGCCGATGTAGAGGCAGAACGTCGGGTATTAGGTATACTGCTTAAACATCCCGAGACAGCCGATACCGTTTTAGATCGTCTACAAGTCGAATTTTTTACCGACCCTGTTTATCGGCGCATCTTTCAATTTATAGGACAAATATATAGCGAACGTGGCCGTATATCATATACACAGGTTTATAACCTCTTACGCAAAGAGATGGATGCGGCCGAACAAGTGCTCATTGGCATTATGGAAAGCTTCGTCAGTCCTATCGAATTAGGGCCAAGCGTCGAGATATTAGCCAATAAGTACGGTAAACGGGCTGTGTTAAAGGCAGCACGCGATATTCAAGATATGATCATCACAGAGCAAGAGGAGAGTCTGCAAAGCTGCCAAGCTCGCGCTCAGGAACTTATTTTTGCGGCTACACAAGCTGGTGAAGAAGGCGATGTAAAAAGCCTTATGGAGGTACTCAACAAGTGCTATTTACGCTTAGTTGAGCGGCGTGAAGGTAAAAAACCCTATGGGTTGACGGTTAGATTTCCAGAAATAGATATGCTCACCACGGGGTTTAAAAATAAAGACCTTATTATATTAGCAGCGCGGCCTAGCATGGGAAAAACAGCTCTAGCGCTTAATTTTGCTATAAATGTGGCCAAGCGTAAGTTACCCGTGCTCATTTTCAGCTTGGAAATGGATGACGAGCAAATAGGTGATCGCCTAGTCATCAGTGAGCTGTACGATACTGGTGGTCCAAACTCGGATTTACCCGTACCCTCTTCCGATTACTCCATGAAACTCTCCGATAAGCAGTTCGAAGTGGTGCAAGGCGTGTATAACGAGTTGTACAATCTACCTATTTATATGATAGATCGGCGCGGGCTTACAGTGAACGAGATGCGGGCCAAAGCGCGCAAGATGAAAGCAGAACATCCGAATTTATCCCTGATAATAATCGATTACCTGCAATTAATTAAACCTCCTACTAGCAGTAATAAGAACTGGGCACTGGTTGTGGGCGATATGGTGCGGGAAATTCGTGACTTGGCAGGAGAGTTGGACCTACCAATAATTCTTATTTCGCAGTTGAACCGCGGTGTAGAGCAACGTGAAAATAAGAAACCAGTAATGAGCGATCTACGAGATAGTGGTAATATAGAAGAATTCGCTGATGTGGTTTCCTTTTTATACAGGGAGGATTACTATTACCCTGAGAAAGCTCGAGAAAACGGAACAGAAGGCCAAGTGGAAGTGATCTTTGCTAAGCAGCGTAAAGGGCCTACGGGTAGTGCTAACCTCCAATTTATTAAAGATTATACGAGATTTGTCGAAGTTAGTGCTCGATACTCGTAACAAAGGAATATATAATGGCGTATGGTATAACAACAACCGGGAGAAAATGATAATAAAGGAATGCTTATGGCTACTAATGAACTCTTTGAAGAAGCCGAACGTCTAAAACTCCGATTTGTCTCTGGAATGGAAGCCCTGTTGCATAAGGGTATAATTAATGAGGCTCAGTTCCAGGAGATAATCGATATAATAGATCGAATTGATGATTTTACAGCTGAAGAGCTGGAACAAAGGTTGGGAGAGTACATTAAAATAGCGCAAGAATGGCAGGACGCCCAATAGGGGGCATAAAGACACGCTACTAGTTCGTGTCGTACAAAACACCGACGTTAACGTTTCGGTTGGTGTTTGGAAGGAGTGGATAAATGGCAGGCTCAACCATTGAGTTTGCCGCGCAAGCGTCACTTAGCCCAAATCGGTACATTTTGTTGTGTAAAAGAATCGCTGCTTGTCTGGCGTTGTTCGGCATTATGGTAGCATTGCAGACGCCGACTCTGAAAGAAGTTAGCATTATTGTTGGCGGCGAAGAAGTACGCACAGTGTACACAGCTTCAGCAAGGGTGGGCGCTACGCTTGCGCAAGTGGGTATTAATGTGAACGAGGGGGATGTTATAGAACCTGCTCCTGACACTCGTGTAGAAGCAGGAGATACTATTAACATAACACGAGCATACCCAGTACCCATTATGGTTGACGGTGAGTTAGTCGAAATACGTACTGTCGGTTGTACAGTACAAGAAGCCTTAAATATGGCCAATATTAAGTTGGGGCTGGATGATAAAGTACTACCTGCCGCTTCCCAACGAGTGAGTGCCGATACCAAGGTGCGTGTGATTCGTGTAACCTATGCGTATGAAGCAGTGGAAGAAGCACTAGGCTATAATACAGAACGTCGTATGGATCCCACGCTTGAAAAAGGTAAGACCCGCATAGCGCGGGAAGGAGTTCCTGGCCGGATAAGGCGTACTATGAAGCTTACATATGAGGATGGCAATGAAGTTAAACGTGTAGCTGTCAGTAGCGAGGTTATTAAAGATCCTGTCGATCAAATTCTCATTGTGGGTATGCGTATTATTCCGCGATTGTTACACACAGCTTCGGGGAAAACGTATGAGTATACAGAAATGCGTGAGATGCTGGCCACCGCTTATGAGCCGGGGCCGCGTAGTACCGGGAAGTGGGCCGATGGTTTCACCTATACGGGTGCAAAAGCAACCAAGGGTGTAGTGGCTGTTGATCCTAAGGTGATACCGTTGGGTACGCGTCTATATATTCCTGGTTATGGTGAAGCGCTGGCCGCTGATATTGGCGGCGCTATTAAAGGCAACCGCATTGATCTTTGCTACGATACTGTAAAAGAAGCGCTTCAATTCGGTAGAAGGACGGTCAAAGTTTACATCTTGACGGACAAGTAAAGGAAGACAGGATATGAAGCTATCCAATATGACAGCCGTGCGTCAGCTTCTTGCCTCGCACGGCTTTCGTATAAAAAAAGGTCTGGGGCAGAATTTTTTAGTCGATCATAACATTTTGCAGAATATAGTGAAGGCTGCTGGCGTTAACCCAGGCGATTTGGTTTTGGAAATTGGCCCGGGCATAGGCGCATTAACGCAAGTCTTGGCGCAAGCTGGTGCACGCGTTATTGCAGTTGAAATCGATTCAGCTTTGATTGATATTTTACGGGAGACTATGGCCGAGTACCCACAGGTACAGGTGGTAGCAGGCGACGCCTTGCGATTGAATTTTGCTCAGCTTTTACCAGCGGATACTCCTTGTCGGGTAGTAGCTAATCTGCCCTATTACATCACCTCGCCCTTACTGATGAAACTGTGCCAGG
>CAYMKM010000108.1:0-2407 GCA_964390985.1 uncultured Clostridia bacterium
CGCAGCGCTCGAAACTAGAAGACAAAAAGCTGCTGCCATGGCCTCTCACAACACAACAAAAATGGGTGCTACCGGATGGGTCTGCTGCAGAAGTGATATCAACAACCAGCAAGCATACAGTGCCCGCTGGTACATTTACCAATGTGGTGCACATTCGCATACGCACCATACATAATAACGCTGGCGAACTAGCCCCTTCGCCAGTCACAACTGTACAAGACATTTACTATGCGCCGGACATCGGCCTTATTGAACGCCGATTCCAGCAAGGTGATACGGTAATAACATCGCGGTTGCGTTCATATTCGTAGCCTTATAGTGCTTCCATTGTACCCATGTGTTGCCAGATAGCTGCCAACTGATGTAATAATTTAGTTACCTTTTGAATCTCTTCTGCATCCTGGTTTTGATTGGCTATCCGCAGGCGACGCTGAATATCCTGGTAGTATTGCTGCAGCATGTGGGCGATATCACCATCGTTCTCTACATCCAGCGTGTTTATCAGTTCCGTTAGCGCATTGTCGGCCTGCAAAAAGGCCACATACGCTAAAACATCTGAACCCGCTGCCAGGTGTTCTTTCGCCTCTTGGCAGTCGCTAATGGCGGTAGCATAAAGCTGCGCCACCCATTCATGCAACGCAACATCACTTAATTGTTTGGTACCAAGCACAGCGTACTCCTCTTCCCTTTTAGCCTATAGAGGCTACCTTGCTGACGGTTGGGGTGGTTTGTTGCTGGCCAATTTGTTGCCACACTTCGTTGAGTTGACCTAAGAGATTAGCCACTTCGCTGGCAGCATCAGCATCACGCTTGATGTTGGCATGTACCAACCGACGATGCATGTACGAATAATGCTCAAAAAGCTGCTGGGCAATTTCGCCACCAGCCTCAACATCAAGCCCAGCCATAAGTTCCGCCACAATTGCTTGTGCCTTTAGTAAAGCGGTAGACGCTTCTTCCAAGTTGGCTGCCGTAATGGCTGCCGCGCCTTCATGGCAACGGCGAATGCCACCTTCGTATAACATGGCTACCAACCGATGCGGTGTAGCTGTTTCTACTCCGGTGCGTTGGTAAAGATGACGAATGTCGTTAGCAGTCATAATAAACCGCTCCTATCCTCTATATCCCCGATATATCCAACTTGCTGCCCGGTAATGGGACTGGCACATAAGCCTGTAAACCCTGCCGTTCGGCCTTGCCATCGGATATATGCTCAGTTAACGTAGCTTGCTGTTGCTGAGCTAAAGCTAACAGCTGTTCTTGACACTCCCCTAGCTCTGTCAACAAACGCTTTGTTACTGCATCCTCCAAATTCCCGGCAGCGGCCAATGCTTGCAATTGACTAAATATTGCCTGCCGCTTGGTATCAATGTCTGTTAATTCATCCGGATCGAAATCGCTATTGGCCAAGCAGGTAAGGGCTTGCTTTGTCCACGATATTAACTTCTGTATAAGCTGTGGACCTGCAGTTGGTTGCTCTTTTTCCGTATTCATTTTATCAGCCACCATTGAATTGTTGGCTTAGCCACGAAGATTGGGTGTTCATGTTGGCAATAAAGGATTCCAAAGCTGCGTATTGCCGGTACAATCGTTCTTCCTTGGCAGCTAAACGCAGCTCCCAAGCCTCAGCCTTCCTATTTATTTCATCTATCTGCCGCGCTAAATAGCTCTGGTCAACCAGCGCTTGTGGGCGGCCCGCCTGGGAATCCAGTCTATTGATCGATTTGGATAATGTGTCTATCAGCTGGTATGTTAAGCCACTTCTTTGGGTTGTAGCACCTTGTTTGGTGAAAATATCGGCCACAGCTTCTAGGTCTTTTTCTAAAGCTGCATTTAACTTTGTATCGTCTATATACAGCTTGCCGCCTTCAGACCAATGGCCAGTGGTAATACCTATAGTTGCTAGTGAATCGTAAAGCGAGCCGCTCCCCTGCAGTCGGCTCGAGAGCACTGTGCGCATCTCGCTTAAAGCTTGGCGCATAATTTGATCGTGGCGTAGCATGCCACTGCGTGCCCGCTCTTGCCAACGCTCGATCTCTTTTTCAGATAGCTCTTCTTTTTGTGCATCGGTGAGGGGCTGGTATTCGTTGTATCGCTTCTCAAGCAGCTTTGCATCGACATCTTCAATTAACTTATTGTAAGTTTCAACGAAGGTTTTAACACTACTGGCTACTTCATCAATGTCAGCAGCTACTTGTACGGTGATTGGTGTGGCAGGAGCGGCCTGGTGCAAGTTGTATGTTACGCCATTCACAGTGAACCGATTGCTATTAAAAGCAACATCCGCTCCGTTTAAGTTCACACTGGCATCGTGGCCCGTATATTCTGTATGCAATGCCACATCGCTACCGGCATTTTGTAACTGGAGAGCATTGAGCAAACCGGAGTCATCTGCGTTGAACGTGAT
>CAYMKM010000108.1:2507-6307 GCA_964390985.1 uncultured Clostridia bacterium
ACTAGCAAAGTTTACACCAGTAGCTAGGCTGTTTACTCTGATGGTGTATACCCCTGTGGGTTGGTTGGCTGTTGTGCTTACCGATACTACACTGGCATCGCTTGAGGTAACCGTACGTGGTTGAAAGCTACTGCTTAAACGCAAATCACGCACGGCGCGTTCAAACTCACGCAAGCGGCTGTTCATGTTGCGGTACTCTTCTTGCTTCCACTCTAAAAGCTGCCGCTGCTGCAGCATGCGATCTAATGGAATGCGCTGGGCAGTCATGAGCTGGCGGACAATGTCATCGACATCTAACCCCGAACTCATGCCTACCATACGCATACGGTTTATGGAGTTCACTTTGTTGATGGCCACCAGCCCCCTCCTCACCTTGCTTTATATTTTCTTATCAACCAGTAACCCCTGGATCATATCGCCCACCATATCCAGGATTTTTTGTGGTGGTATCTCTCGTATCACTTCATTGGTGTTGGTATCGACAATGCGCACCATAATGGTGCCGGTAGTTTCGTGCCGTTGAAAGCGCAGTTGATGATCAATGGCCCGCATGGCTTGATTGAGGGCCTTTATTGTGCGCTCTAATTGTTCCTGGTTCTCTTGGTAATTAGCCTGGCGAGCACTAACAACCGCCTCTTGCCGGGCAGCAAGTTCTGCTACTACAACTGCCCTATTTTCGCCTGGCACCGCCTGCCCCCCGCTGTGGACAGCCACATGAGCTGCACTTGCGTCTTTGACCGCGGGTGAGGCTGGGCCCGCTAAGGCAGATGGCGCTACTACTCGCATCTGCCGTCCTCCTTTCTAACTACTCCCTTATTCGCTTTGGAATAATGGTTAAGTGGGTGGGGCCGCAATAGCCCCACCCATCTAAACTTCGTTTAATTTACCGCAGGAGCTGCAGCACTTGCTGCGGTGCCTGGTTGGCTTGGGCCAACATGGCGGTACCAGCTTGCAAGAGGATGTTGTTCTTGGTGAACTCCATCATCTCTTGAGCCATATCTACGTCGCGGATGCGGCTTTCGGCAGTGCTCAGGTTCTCGGCCGACATGCCCAGGTTGCTAATGGTGTGCTCTAAGCGGTTTTGAATAGCACCCAGCTTGGAGCGCTCAGCTGAAACCAGGGAGATGGCGCTATCGATAGTTGCGATGGAGCCCTCTGCCGCGGTCTGGGTAGTTACGGTTAGGCCAGTAACGGTAGTACTGGCACCAGTGACGCTAATGTTCACTTCGTCACCAGTCGTAGGAGTGGCAGCACCAGTGATCACTATTTGCTGACCCGATTGGAAAATAGAAGAAAAGTCAGCACTACCTAGAGTAAATGCTGGTGTGGCAGCAACATTACTATCGGCTGTGATGGTCTTGGTTACCCCATTTATCGTAATATCGGCTTTCGCGGCAGTATCGGAGCCGTTACCAGGATTAAGTACCTTGATCTTAATATCCAGGTTGGTAGCTTGGGTATAACCTGCAAGGTCTACGCCACCGGCAACGAATTCCGTACCGTCGCCCGCTACGGTAGAAATTTCCTTAACAGCAGCGGCACCGGTAGCAGCAGTACCCACACCCAACGTAACTGTATCCATGGCGGCGATGGCCACATTAATTGTCTGGCCGCCATCGGCACCAATTAGGAATTTGCCGCTGAACTGGGCGGCATCGCCCATCAACGATTGCGTATTGTATTTGGTATCGTTGGCAATACGGGTTAACTCTTGTGCCAGCTGATGCACTTCATCTTGAATGTTGTTTCTGTCAGCGGCGGTGGTGGTATCGTTGGAAGCCTGTACTGCTAGCTCCCGCATGCGCTGCAGAATGGAGTGTGTCTCGTTTAAGGCACCCTCAGCGGTTTGAATTAGCGAAATGCCGTCTTGTGCGTTGCGTACTGCTTGGTTTAAGCCACGCACCTGGGCCCGCATCTTCTCAGAGATGGCTAAGCCAGCTGCGTCATCGGCCGCCCGGCCAATGCGAAAACCAGAAGAGAGCTTCTCTAAACTCTTTCCTAGCGCGTTGTTTGTCTGGTTCAAGCTGCGCCAGGAGTTAAGCGCTGCTACGTTCGTTTGTATCCTCATTATACGCTACCCCCTTATTCAGGTTGGTTAATTTGTGTTTGCAGGTCGCCGGCCGAACGCCCTGCTCCCCTAACCTTTGTATCGTCTTTTGTGGCCATAACTTTAGGGTTTAGCGCAAAATAAGGGGAAAATAGCATCAATCTTCCTTCATTTGCTCGTATAACAAAGTGGCTAAACCTATGCCACCAGCTAGAGCCATTCCTTGCGCCCGTTGGGCATCGAGCATATCCTCATATGTACTGGCGGCAAAGGAACGCTCTCCTAATAAACCGCCTTCGGGCACTGTACGGCGAAAGCCAGCCAACATCTGCTGCAAAAAGAACGATTCCAACTGCTGGGCGGCCCAGCGAATTTGCGTATCGCGCCCGGCACTATCGGGTGGCGGTGTGTCGGCATCGTACTCGCACACTTGCACCGCCGCCAAAGCGCTGGCAAAAGAGCGCTGTGGTGTAGTGTTTATCGCTTTGGCTAGCGCCTTGCGGTAATTCGTCAATACCGTTTGGGCATCGTTCTTATGCGCCTGTAGTATGCATTCGTAACCAATATAAGCCACTCCGGCCGCCTCCTATATCACTACGAGCTCACCAAAGAGAGCACCCGCCGCTTTAATAGCCTGCAACAAGGCAACTATATCTTTTGGTGTGGCGCCAATGGCGTTCAACCCTTGCACTACATCCTCTACATTAGCTCCACTAAGCAACACTGACTGATCGCTGCTAGATGTAGGCGGCCAAATTGGAGCAGCACTGCCTGAAGTTGAAGTGCCTGTAGCTTGCGGTTGCGCAATGCGCACACTCAGTTGACCATGCGCTACTGCTATTGGTGCTACCCGTACCCGCCCGCCTATTACCACTGTACCAGTCCGCTCGTTCACTACTACTCGAGCTGGCGCATCAGGACGCACTGGCAGCTCTTCAATAGCCGCTAAAAAGTCGATCGCATTCCCTAGAAGCGCCTCTGGCACCTGCACTTCAATGCTGCTGCCATCCAGCGCTTGCGCTATTTGCTCGCCCACCGCTGTGTTAATGGCCGTAGCCACCCGGCTAGCTGTGCTAAAATCGGCGGCAGCCAACACCAGGGTGAGGGTATCGTTCTCTAATATGTTGGTGTATATCTCGTTCTCTACAATAGCCCCGCCAACCACCCGGCCCGTGAGTGAGTGAGTGCGCACTACCCTGCCATGCGCATCGCTTTGCCCACCTATTACCACTGGCCCTTGTGCTACAGCGTAGATCTGCCCATCGGCCCCTTGCAGCGGCGTTTGCAGTAATAAACCGCCACTTAAGCTGCGCGCATCGCCTAGTGAGGCCACAGTTACATCAACCACATCGCCCATGCGAGCGAACGCCGGTAAATCGGCCGTCACCATTACTGCTGCCACATTGCGCGTACGCATAAACTTAGCATCTACGCTAACACCAAACTGCCGCAGCATATTGGTGACCATCTCCACGTTAGCCTGACTGTTGGCCCCATCGCCGGTACCATTCAAACCTACCACCAAGCCCAACCCCACAAGCTGGTTATGGCGTACGGTTTTAAGACGAGCAATATCCTTAATGCGTACTTCAAGGTCCGCTGCTGCTGCCTCATCTGGCACCACCGCTGCGCTCGCTAACCCGCCATAGCACACACACAGTATTAACACCCATATAATAAACGCTACTTTAGCACTCCGTTTGTAGCCCTTGTGCACCACTCTAATTCACTCCCCACACCGCTAAACTCCACG
>CAYMKM010000109.1:0-6291 GCA_964390985.1 uncultured Clostridia bacterium
GTGGAGCACATGAAGTAATGCCCGACCGCATAGCCGCTGGTTTATACCTGCTGGCAGCAGCGGGTATTGGCGGAGAGGTCGAAGTAACCGGTGTTATTAGTAACCATTTACGCTCGGTCATTGCCAAATTGGATGAAGCGGGCGTGAAGGTGATGCAAAAAGAAGATCGAGTGAGGGTAAAGGCCACAGATGCTTTACGACCGCTTACTTTACGTACCGGATTTTACCCGGGTTTTCCCTCGCATTTACAGCCTAGCATGTGCAGTGTATTGTTAAAAGCAGCGGGCACCAGTATTGTAACTGAGAATCTTTACGATGATCGCCTACTACATCTCGATCAATTGCAGCGCTTAGGTGGTCAGGTAACCAGGGATGGCCAACTAGCAGTTATTCGTGGCGGTCACCCGTTAAGTGGTACCAGAATGCGGGCGGGTGAACCCGGCGCAGCAGCAGCGTTAGTTATCGCTGGCCTAATGGCTAAAGGCGAAAGCGTAATTGAGAATGCAGGTTTGTTGCTGGAATGGATAGAGGATCCGGTTGGTCAATTACAAGCTTTGGGGGCCACGGTAGAGTGGGATGATTCTATTCCGACTGCTATATAAAGTAAGCCTATTTATTTATGTAACATCATTGAAGAGATGCCCACTGGGCATCTCGCCGCGCTAAGATAGGGCAAAACAGTGTTGCATATTTATACACAGGTGCGTATAATCATTCCATGTAGTCGAGACTTGTCAGCTCGATAGGGGAGGTTAATATTGTGTTGCGGGTGGGTATTGTGGGTGCATCAGGTTATGCGGGTAATGAGCTGCTACGCTTATTAGCAGGGCATGCGCATGTAGAGGTTACATACATATCGTCACGTTCATTAGCTGGGAAACCAGTTAGTGACCAATATCCTAATTGGCGTGGTTGTGATAAATGGGTTTATAAACCGCACGATCCACTTGCTATGGCTGAGCAATGCGACGTGGTATTCACTGCTGTGCCACACGGCGCGGCTATGGAGATAGCTCCTAAAATTATGAGCCGTGGCGGCAAGTTTATCGATATAGGTACTGATTTTCGTTTCCGCGACTGCAGTGTATACCAAGAGTGGTATCGGTTAAAGCATACACAACCCGAGTTAAGTAAAGAAGCAGCATACGGACTGCCTGAGCTGTTTCGCGAGCAGGTGGCAAAGGCGAGAATAGTTGGAAATCCCGGTTGTTACCCTACCGGAGCCATGTTGGCATTAGCGCCGCTGGTGAAGAATGGTATCGCTCCGCAACAAGGTATTGTCATTACATCGATGTCTGGCGTATCTGGAGCGGGTGTTACACCCAAACCCATGAACCATTTTCCAAACTGCACTGAAAACGCACAGGCCTATGGCACTGCCACTCATCGCCACACGCCGGAAATAGAGCAAGGGTTATCGGAGTTGGCCGGGGCTCCGGTGCGGTTGGTATTTACACCTCACCTTATTCCCATGAGTCGTGGTATACTCACCACAGCCGTTTGTCCAAACATCGGCGCAAAATGGAGCACAGCAGCATTAACACAGTTGTATAAGGATTTTTATGCTGATGAACCTTTTATGGTGGTGTTGGATGAAGACACGCTACCGCAAACAAAAGCGGTTACAGCGAGTAATTATTGTCATGTCTCGGTTCGTTACGATGCTCGAACAGGATGCGCCATTACGCAATCTGTCATAGATAACTTGGTTAAGGGAGCCGCTGGGCAGGCTATACAAAATATGAACATTATGTTTGGCCTTGAGGAAACAACAGGATTGCTTGCGCCAGGGTTAATGCCCTAATTAGTGGCGTCGGGGGAAAAAGGTATGCAAACAAAAAACGATAAAATAACAAAGATTACAGGTGGGGTTACCGCCCCGCAAGGGTTTCAGGCGGCGGGTGTGGCCTGCGGACTAAAAAAGCACGGGCGCGACCTGGCGATGATCGTGAGCGAATTGCCAGCTACATGTGCTGGCACATTTACTACAAATGTAGTAAAAGCGGCGCCGGTGTTATGGACGCAACAAGTGATTGCGCAAGGGCGTGCCCAAGCAATAGTGGCCAACAGTGGCAATGCGAATGCTTGTAATGGTGTTCAAGGAGCTATTGATACAGAGCGCATGGCGCAACTAGCTGGCCAGGCTTGTGGCCTTCCTACAACACAGGTGGTGGTGGCTAGCACAGGCGTTATAGGTCAGCCTTTGGATATGGATAAAGTAGCAAGTGGTATTTTCGGGGCTGTCGCCCAGTTAAATAAGCATGGGGGAGTACAAGCCGCACAAGCCATAATGACTACAGATACCCAAGCCAAGGAGTATGCAGTCACACTACGTTTATCGGGTGGCGATGTGCGTATTGGCGGAACGGCCAAAGGATCAGGCATGATTCACCCAAACATGGCTACTATGCTTTGCTTTCTAACTACTGATGCTGATATAGAAAGCTCATTGTTACAACAGTTAATGCAGCAAGCCGTCGAGTGTAGTTTCAACATGGTGACGGTCGATGGTGATACTAGCACTAATGATATGGCTATTATTTTAGCGAACGGTGCGGCGCAGGTATCGGTAGTGAGCGATCGTGATATCGCCACCTTTGCCGCTGGTCTGCAAATAGTTTGCCAAGAGTTGGCCAAAATGGTGGCCGGCGATGGCGAAGGCGCCACCAAGTTAATTGAAGTAGCGGTAGTGGGGGCGAGCACTACTAAGCAGGCCCGGGTGATTGCCCGGGCAATTGCTGGTTCAAATTTGGTTAAAACAGCTATTTATGGCGAGGATGCCAACTGGGGTCGCATCTTTTGTGCCGCTGGTTATTCCGGAGAGATGTTTGATCCTACTTTAGTAGATATTTATTTGGGAGAGCTTCAAGTAGCTGCTCAAGGTAGCGGGCTGGCCTTTGATGAAGAGGCAGCGAGGGTTATTTTGCAAAAACCGGATATAAGTATTAAAGTAAATCTAAATGCTGGTTCAGCTATGGCAATAGCCTGGACATGCGACCTTACTTACGATTACATTAAGATTAACGCTAGTTACCGGAGCTGACCTAAATGGCAGCTATTATAGGGGAGGGGCTTTAGCGGTGGATGTGCAGAAAAAGGCCAGCGTTTTAATTGAAGCACTGCCGTATATACGTACCTTTTTTGGCAAGACTTTTGTAATTAAATACGGCGGCAACGCTATGCTCGACGATGAATTGAAAAAAGCGGTCATTCTTGATGTTATCTTATTAAAGTATGTAGGTGTAAACCCAGTATTGGTGCACGGTGGCGGTCCTGAGATTGATCAATTCATGGACCGTTTGGGAATGACGCCTCGTTTTGTAGATGGTCTGCGTGTGACCGATGCAGCCACTATGGAAATTGTACAAATGGTGCTCATCGGCAAAATCAATCAGGAGATAGTGAGCCTTATTAGTAAATATGGCGGTCGCGCCGTAGGATTGTCTGGTAAAGACGGCAACCTGATCATTTCGAGGGAGAAGCATCACCATGCCGCTAATTTGGGGTTTGTGGGTAATGTGGAAAAGGTGAACCCGGAAATGATCATCTCTTTGAGCAAAGAGGGGTACATCCCGGTTATATCCTCTATTGGTGTAGGTTATGAGGGTGAAAGCTACAACATTAATGCCGATACAGTAGCCGGCGAATTAGCAGCGGCGCTTAAGGCAGATAAGTTAATCATGCTAACTGATGTCGACGGCATCCGTGAGAATACGGCAGACCCAAATAGTCGTATTTCTGCTCTAAAAGTGGAGCGGGCGCACACCATGATTGAGCAAGGGTTAATAAACGGTGGTATGATTCCTAAAGTTGAAGCTTGTATTCGCGCTTTAGAGAGCGGAGTCACCCGTACACACATACTAGACGGTCGCAAGTTACACTCATTGTTGCTGGAGATATTCACCGATGAGGGTATAGGCACCATGGTGATAAGCTAGGTGGGAAAGAAGGATAATCAATGATGAATAACAGCCAGGTAATGGCCTTGACCCAAGCTCATGTTATGAACACTTATGGGCGCATGCCTCTGGCATTAGTACGGGGCAAGGGCACTTATGTATGGGATGCAGATGGCCGTCGATATATAGATTTTGTTACCGGAGTTGCGGTCAACTCGCTAGGGCATTGTCACCCACGAGTAGTTGAGGCAATTACTACAGCAGCATCTACGCTTATTCACTGCTCAAATCATTATCACATTGCATCACAGGCTCGTTTAGCCGCTCTACTTACAGCCAAAGCTGGTTTAGGAAAGGCCTTCTTTTGCAACAGTGGGGCAGAGTCGGTGGAATCGGCGATTAAGTTAGCTCGCCGGTATGCAAAAGAGTTTGTGAGCAGCGAGCGCTATGAAATAATCACTGCTATAAATAGCTTTCATGGTCGTACTATGGGGGCAGTGAGCGCTACCGGGCAAGAGAAATACCATAAGGGTTTTGAACCCATGCTACCTGGTTTTAGTTATGTACCGCTTAACGACGAAGCCGCTTTGCGCAAGGCGTTTAACTCAAAGACCGCTGCTGTGATGCTTGAACCTATACAAGGCGAGGGTGGTGTGCAACCCTGCACGCAAGCGTATTTAGCATTAGCTCGTGAACTATGCTCTACGGCAGGGATACCGCTCATTTTTGACGAAGTGCAAACAGGTTTGGGCCGAACAGGTAAGTGGTTTGCTTTCCAACACTACAATATTCAACCCGATATCATCACATTGGCCAAAGCTCTGGGTGGCGGCGTGCCAATTGGTTGCATCTTGGCCAACGATCAAGTAGCGCAAGGGTTTGTCCCGGGCACACATGCCTCTACATTCGGCGGTAACCCCTTAGCCACCAATGCAGCTCTGGCCACCATGCAAGTAATGGAAGAAGAGGGCCTAGTGGAGCAGGCGGCTACCATTGGGCAGCTTATAAAAGCGCGTCTGACCGCTTTGGCTGAAAAGTATCCGCAGCTAGTCGTTCAGGTACGTGGGCAAGGCTGCCTAATTGGTATGCAGTTACATGTGCCAGCGGCACCTTTGGTGAAAGCCGCACTAGCTAAGGGGCTGCTAATTAATGCAGCCGGCAGTAATGTGTTACGCTTATTACCGCCGCTCAATGCAAGCACCGATGAAATTGAGGCGGCCTTGACTATAATTGAAGAAGTTTTGGCAGAGCAAGTGGCTAGCTGTTAAGCGAGGGCTACTCTTCCTGGGGAGGAAGTTTGAATGGGAATACACCCCGACCTTAAGCGGGTGATGGTTATCGGCTCAGGGCCGATTATTATTGGACAGGCAGCGGAGTTCGATTATGCTGGCACGCAAGCTTGTAAATCACTTCGTGAAGAAGGGTTGGCTGTAATTTTGGTCAACTCAAATCCAGCTACCATTATGACCGATACGCAAATAGCTGATCGCGTTTATTTAGAGCCACTTACAGTGCAGGTAGTGGAGAAGATTATTGAAAAAGAACGGCCGGAGGGCTTACTACCCACTTTGGGTGGACAAACTGGCTTGAACCTTGCTTTTGATTTGGCTAAATCGGGTGTGCTCGATAAATACGGCGTACGGTTATTAGGCACGCCTTTAGAAGCTATTGAGAAGGCTGAAGATCGCGAGATGTTTAAGGCCACTATGCAGGCTATCGGTGAACCAGTGCCTGAATCGGCCATTATTAGTGATCTAGATGCAGCACGATCGTTTGCTGAATCAATCGGCTACCCGATAATAGTGCGTCCCGCCTACACCCTGGGGGGGACAGGTGGTGGCATTGCAGAGAACGAGCAACAATTAATTGAAATAGCTAGTCGCGGGCTGAAGCATAGTCTTATACACCAATTGCTACTGGAGCGGAGTGTAGCTGGGTGGAAAGAGATAGAATATGAAGTGATACGCGACCGAGCCGATAATTGCATCACGGTATGTAACATGGAGAATTTCGATCCTATCGGTATACATACAGGGGATTCCATAGTTGTGGCACCCACACAAACGCTATCTACCAGTGAGTGCCAGATGCTGCACACCTCAGCGTTGCGTATTATTCGGGCTTTGGGTATTGAAGGCGGTTGTAATATTCAATACGCACTTGATCCAAATAGCATGAATTACTATGTTATTGAAGTGAACCCGCGTGTCAGCCGCAGTTCAGCGTTGGCATCTAAGGCCACGGGATACCCAATAGCTAAGGTATCGGCTAAAATAGCTATTGGTCTCACTCTTCCTGAGATACAAAACCCGGTGACGGGTAAAACTAGTGCTTGCTTTGAACCAACGCTCGATTATTGTGTGGTAAAGATACCACGCTGGCCTTTTGATAA
>CAYMKM010000110.1:0-6218 GCA_964390985.1 uncultured Clostridia bacterium
ATTAGCATAAAGCATCCTCTAAATTGTAACGGCTACGCAAGGCGAACTCGGCTTGCTTACCGGCATTCCATTGATTTACCGGACGCAAATAGCCGACTACACGCGAGTATATTTCCGTATCGCGGCCACAGGTTGGGCAAGCAGATATTTCCCCTCGCAAATAACCGTGTTCTGGGCAAATGGAAAACGATGGCGTGAGGGTGAAATAAGGTAGGCGATAACGCTGGCAAATCATGCGGACAAAGCGTTTAACCGCTTGTGGATCGGGTGCGGCTTCGCCCAGGAAGATATGCTGCACTGTGCCTCCAGTATAGCGTGTTTGTATTTCATCTTGCAGATCTAACGCTTGAAATATATCGTCAGTATAGTTCACCGGTAACTGTGATGAATTTGTATAAAAAGGTTCCGCACCCTTAGCGTTAGCTACGATGATATCGGGATAACGGGCGACATCGAGCCGAGCTAAACGATAACTGGTTCCCTCGGCCGGTGTGGCTTCCAAATTATAAAGATGCCCGGTCTCTTCTTGAAATGCGCTCAGCCGATTGCGCATATAATCTAGCACGTGTAAGGCAAAAGCCTGCCCTTCGGGTTGGCCAATATCTTTACCTAGCAAATTCATGCATGCTTCGTTTAAACCTACCAAGCCGATGGTGGAGAAATGGTTATGCCAGTAGCAGCCATATTGTTGCTGCACACTGCGCAAGTAGAACCTGGTATACGGGTAGAGTTGCCGGGCGGTAAACTGTTCTAAAACCTTGCGCTTGGTCTCCAAGCTAGTGCGAGCTATTTCCATTAACCGATTCAGTCGCTGCAAGAAATCCGTTTCATCTTTGGCTAAATAACCTAACCGAGGCATGTTGATGGTGACCACACCAATAGAACCGGTCAGCGGATTAGCACCAAAAAGCCCACCTCCGCGTCGTTCCAACGTGCGCAGATCAAGCCTGAGGCGGCAACACATGGAGCGGGCATCATCGGGTGACATATCCGAGTTGACAAAGTTAGCAAAATAGGGGATGCCATATTTTGCGGTAACCTCCCACAACTGCGCCAATCCGGGTGCATCCCAGTTAAAATCGGCAGTGATGTTATATGTAGGGATGGGGAAGGTGAACACTCGCCCACGGGCATCGCCGGCGGCCAACACTTCGATAAAAGCTCGGTTAAAGAGGGTCATTTCTTCTTGAAATTCGCCATATACGGCATCTTGTAATTCGCCGCCAATAATAACAGGTTGCTGGGCTAGCAGGGCGGGTGGTTGTAAATCCAAAGTAATATTAGTAAATGGTGTTTGAAAACCAACACGGGTAGGCACATTTACATTGAAAATAAATTCCTGCAAAGCCTGCTTCACTTCGGTATAATCCAAGCCATCGTACCGGATAAAAGGTGCCAGCAGTGTATCAAAATTAGAGAACGCTTGCGCACCGGCAGCCTCGCCTTGCAAAGTATAAAAAAAGTTCACTATTTGCCCCAAGGCGGTGCGAAAATGGCGGGCTGGCCTGCTCTCCGCTTTGCCTGCTGCCCCACGGAAGCCGGAGCTTAACAGATCTTGCAGATCCCAGCCAACACAATAGACAGAGAGTAGGCCAAGATCATGCACATGCAGGTCGCCTTGCAGATGAGCAGCCCGCACTTCAGGCGTATATATTTTATTTAACCAATAAACCTCGCTAACCTGGCTGGCAATATAGTTGTTTAACCCCTGCAGCGAGTAGGCCATATTACTATTTTCTTTAACTTTCCAATCCAGCTTTTCTAAGTATTTATCGATTAAATCGATATCCGCTTGTTGCAGCATCTGCCGAATGCGGGCGTGCTGGTCGCGGTAGAGTATATAAGCTTTGGCGGTTTTCTTAAAAGGCGATGCGAGCAACGTTTCTTCAACTATATCTTGAATTTCTTCAACGGATGGAATCTCTACATTGAGGACAGTTTGTGCTAAAGCCAGGGCGCTAATGGTTAAGTGTTGGGCCATTTCCTCAGAAAACTCGCCGGTAGCATGCCCCGCTTTGGTTATAGCACGGGTGATTTTATGAGCATCGAATGGTACAACACGGCCATCGCGCTTGCGAATAGATGTAAAATTTTGATTGGGCACAGCGGTGGTCATAGCCAATCCTCCTCAACCAATTAAAATAACTCGAGAGGATGATAGGCATGACATACAAAATGATGCATCCCACGACCTCGCTTCCCTCGAGCGAGACAGCAAACAGACGTGGGAAATTTAACTACACCTTTCCCGCGCAGGTTGCAGTCGTAAAACCACGTGGATTGCACGTGGGTTATAGGGCAGGTCTTCGGACTTGGAGACAAAGCAGTTTGCGCTGCTAGCCTACTAACCGTCGCTTCCCATCCTAAGCTAATGTAGGACAGTGCTTGTGACGGCGGTCGTTTCTCCATACCGCTGCGGGGCAGTTCCGGATTCTCACCGGATTCCCTCTTGCGACGCTCTGCAAAGAGAGCGAACCCCAAACCGTAGGTAAGTATATACCGTTGGTGAGGATGGTGTCAATTTATGCAAGGTTATGTTGAAACGAACGCTTGATCGCTATATGCAAAACTGGTATCATTAACATAGGTCAGTTAGATAAAGATACGGAGGCATTATGACATGACTAATAAGTTGATTGCCAATGTTCCACGTATCGCTCTTTTCATTGGAAAAGAATCAATGCTAACACCGTATATTGGATCGCTGTATGCTGCTTTGCATAGTCAAGGTGAAGCATGGACTTATGCAGATATCCTGGCCATGAGCGGCAGCGGTAATCGATTGCGCTGGACGCCAGGTTTTTGGGACCCAGCAAATGTTGATATCCTTCTGTATGAAAAGAATCCATTCGCACCGCACTTGCGCGCATTAAAAGCAGTGGGTTGGGAAGGCGAAGCAAAACTAGTCAAACCGATTATTGATGGCACTGATATACCCATGGTAGATGCCAAAACAGCACGGCGTGATATTGTGGCCTCCATTGATCGAAACATACCTGTAATTGCTATGGGCATTATAGGTCCGCCAGAGTGCTGTGTAGTGTTCGGTTATGAGGATGATGGCGAAAAGCTAATTGGGTGGAATTACTTTCAAATAGACGAAGGTTTCGATGCTAATCAACCATTTGTTAAGCAGCACTGGAGTGAGAATCTATTAGGTTATGTTCTATTGAAAGGTAAGACAACCGTGCCATCTATTAAAGATAGTGGGTTTGCAGCATTAACTGCTATTGTAAAGCATGCTTATCAGGATGAAGTGCGTGGAGCAAAGGTGGGAATTGCAGCCTGGAAGGCTATGCTACACCAATTAGCCAATGATGATTTTTCCCTGTGCACTCTAGAGTTCCCAAATGGAGTTCCAGGTGAGGACATTACTTGGCAAAACAGTGTTCGAGGACGATTTATGGTTTATTGCGATGCCTTATGTCAAATCCACGAACGTGGTGTGGCGTTGCCTTTTTATCGGAAACTGGCCGAAAGCGTCCCCGAATGGGCAGATGATCTCAACCAAGCTATCCAAGCATGGACAGAGTGTTCAAAGTATGGTGGGTTCTTGTGGAAGCACATGAGCAACGATAAAGCTGGTTTGGAGAAATTCCGCACACCAGAATTGCGCAAGATTCTGGCCGATGAAGGTTACCGGAGCATGGAACAGGATATCGCTGCCATAAAGCATATAGAAAATTTGCTACGCAAGATTGATGACGATGCATTGGTAAGTTAAATTTAGGTAGTGATAGTCATAGCACAATACAACATGGAAAACGCGCCCTTGGCAACGCACCAACAAATAGCCGCAATCGAACAAAGCCTACATCGGGTTTTATCACAACAGATAATTGGACTTTATTTACACGGCTCATTAGCGATGGGATGCTTTAACCCTCATAGCAGCGATATTGACCTGCTAGCGGTAACTGATGGCGAGTTGACGCTATCAGCTAAACGAAACTTAGCGATGCAATTGCTAGCTATATCGCAACAACCGCATCCGGTGGAGATCAGTTTTCTTAACCGTATACAGCTAACCCCTTGGCGACATCCTAGCCCGTTTACCTTCCATTATAGTGAGGATTGGCGGGCGCGTTTAACCTGTGTACTTTCTGGTACAACACCTTGGTTAGGGCAAGGTGAAACTGATATTGATCTATCCGCCCACATTTTCATGCTTCATCGGCGAGGTATAGTATTGTTCGGGCCGCCTATAGCGCATATTTTTCCCGTGATTCCAACAGCTCATTACCAAGCCGCTATTGTAGATGATGTAACTGACGCAGCCAGTTGGATAGCGGAAAAACCGGTTTATGGAGTGTTAAATTTATGCCGCGTCCTTTGTTATACTAAAGAACATACTGTTACTTCCAAGCAGGAAGGTGGTATTTGGGGCAGTCAACACCTACCGGTAGAATGGCGGCCACTTGTTACCAGGGCGTTGCAAGAATATGGCGGTGCTGTTGATGATAAACCATGGCCCGTTAGCACATTGATAGATTTCGCTCATTACTGCCTGCAGCGCATACATTATTACACTTGTTATACGAAAGGAATAACACCGTGATTATTTCTGCCAGTAGGCGTACAGACATTCCTGCCTTTTATAGCGCCTGGTTCATGGAACGGATTCGTGCTGGTTATTGCCATGTGCCAAACCCATATAACCCTAAACAGGTGGCCGAGGTTTCTCTTAAACCTCAGGATGTAGATGTCATTGTATTTTGGAGCAAGAATCCCGCACCTTTACTACGCTACCTACCAGAGCTTGATGCCAGAGGTTATCGCTATTACTTTCTTTACACGTTGAATAACTATCCTACTGAACTGGAACCTAAAGTGCCATCTGCACAGGAACGGATAAAATCCTTTCGGCGGCTTAGTGAGTTTGTGGGGCCAAAAAGAGTTATTTGGCGTTATGATCCTATTATTATCTCTAACCGCACTGATTACAGTTTTCATGAGCAAACCTTTACTGCGCTAGCCAAAGAGCTTAGCGGGTTTACACAACGGGTGATTATTAGCATTGCTGATTTCTACCGCAAAACCGATCGGCGCTTAGCGGCATTGCAAGCGGAAGGATATGTGTTTAATAAAACGCCGGATGAACAACCTGCGCTTATTCAGCTACTACAGCGGTTAAAGGATATAACCGCCCAACATGGCATGCCAATACAAACCTGTGCTGAGGACCATGCTGCGGCTGGAGTGCCAGCAGGTGCTTGCATTGATGCGCAGTTGATTCACGCATTATGGGGCATAGGCAACCCGGGAAAAGATCCATATCAGCGGGGCCTATGCGGTTGTGCTAAAAGCAAAGATATAGGCATTAACAACACTTGCTTAAATGGTTGCCCGTATTGCTATGCTACTTGTAGCGACCAAGCCGCCTTAGCCAATTTTCGGCGGCACGAAGTAAACTCCACCCGTTTAATTGGCCCATCACTAACCACGACTGTTGACAACGCCTGATATGGAAAGTGGCCGCCAAAAGGCGACCACCATGAATCACCTTATTGTATTTGGTTGAACTTCATTACAAAACAAGAGCCATTATCAGTGATATATATATTGTTTAAGCTGTCTAGGGTTATACAAACGGGGTAGTAAAACTGGCTATGAGTACTTGTTGGTCTGTCCCATTTGGTTAAGAAAGTGTCGTCGGTGAACTTTTGAATCCGCCGGTTAACACTATCTACAACATATACATTATCGAAGGTATCAACAGCTATGCCAAGGGGACCATTAAACTGCCCATCAGCGTTTCCGAAGCTACCTAAACTAGTTAGGTGGACGCCGTTGCTATTGAACTTTTGCACCCGTTGGTTGTTCATTTCCGTTACATATACGTTGTCGGCGGTGTCAACAGCAATATAAACGGGACGGTCAAGTTCCCCAACATCACTTCCTAAGCTACCCCACTGGGTTAAGTAGGTACCATTGCTATTAAACTTTTGAATCCTATTGTTATTCGCATCGGCTACATATACGTTGCCAGCGGCATCAACAGCTACACCCAAGGGGTTGTTAAACTGCCCATCAGCGCTTCCGTAGCTACCCCATGTAGCTAATAAGGCGCCGTATTTGTTGAACTGTTGTATCCAATTTTTATACGGATCGGTTGAATAGATAGTGTCGCTCACACCTGCAGCTATGTCAACCAAACCACTGTCGGGCGAACCCCATGATGTTTCGTACATCCCTATTGATACAGCGAAGTCAATATT
>CAYMKM010000111.1:0-6173 GCA_964390985.1 uncultured Clostridia bacterium
CGGCCTTTCTGGGGGCCAATAATGGTGACGGCGCGACCGTCAATATTGGCTATACCACCAACAATTGCCTGATCGTCACGCACACATTTATCGCCAGCCAATTCCACGAAATCGGTCGTAATAGCTAAAATATAATCGAGCGTAGTGGGCCTTTTGGTGTGGCGGGCCATTTGCACTCGTTGCCAAGGCGTAAGGTTGGCATAAATCTCTCGACGCAAACGCTCGGCACTTCGCTCCAGCGTCTTAATGTCTTCAGAGAGATCAATCCCTTTTTCCCGGGTGAACTTTTGCAGTTCGGCTATGCGCTGCTCCAGTTCGACTAATGGTTTTTCCCATTCAAATACGCCATTTACCATTTATCCACCTACCTGGTTAATGCCTTGCCAAGTAACTCACTAGCCTCGCCCACTTCAGATTCGGGAACCATAATTTCTACGTTAGAATCACTTTCAGTTGTCCCCACTGCGCGCAACCTGGCTAAAAAGCCCTCTGCCAATAACATACTGCGTAATCGCTCGGCAATAGAACGGTTAGGAGCAACATAAACAACTGTCCACACTGCAAAGCCTCCTATAGGGGGAAGCGTATGCTTTTACACCTTGTTAGTGGAAAAAGCCCTGCGCTTGTTGAAATACTTGAGTAATATTACTTGCCATAGCAAGTAGCACTGACTTAACCTGTACCCACCAAGCGAATTGCATAAGCGCACGTAGCTGTTGCCGCCATATAGCACCAGCTACAGCACCAGCTAGGTAAATTACGGAGCCAGTGGTCTTTACCCGCTTGCTCAGCGATAAAGTATGCAGCCTTACGATAAACCCGTAAATGGCATCAGCTATACGCTGTACCACCAAACTCCTCCTTCTGGATGAATGTTATTCACCTGAATCCATCTGGCCATGCTTAGTCCAGATTTGAGCTTTTCCCCTTATTTTTATAGCGGATGTATGCTCTGTAAACTGGAGAATCATCACTTCGCCCTCATCTAGCTTTTCACTATGATGAAAGCGAGTATCCTTACCTCGTGTTAGACCAATAACAGTTACGCCATCTTGTAACGCCTTAACTACAATAAAATCGGCAATTACGCCTGTTGCTTCTTCCATAAATGCCCTGCCTTTCAACTAATCAACCTTTAAAGGTATCCCTTTTATTTCCACTTTAGTATAATAGATGGCTGCTAGACGGTCAACAAAGGTGATACCAGGGCTATGTGTTCGTCTTTGCTCATCTTTGTCCTACAATCAATTTTTTACAGCCATCAACACCGATCCAGTTCTTCCGTCAGCTGCCAAAAACTCATGTTTTCTTCTGTATCAGAAAAATCCTCGCTAATGCATGCTCCCAGTGAGTTTAACTTTTTGCTCAAATGCTCATAACCTCGGTAAATAACATCGGCATCATAAATAGCAGTTTCACCACTTGCTGCCAATGCGGCTACTACCAAGGCTGCACCGGCGCGCAAGTCTGTAGCTTGCACGGGTGCACCTGTGAGGTTGTTTACGCCTTTTATTATGGCCGTATCTCGTTCCACGCGTATATCTGCGCCTAAACGACGCAATTCATCAGCCCAGCGCCAGCGGTTTTCAAATATAGTCTCCCGAATAACGCTTGTACCATCAGCTATACTCATTACAGAAACAAATGGTTGCTGAAAATCGGTGGGAAAACCCGGATAAGGCGCTGTTTCGGCATCGCAAGCCTTTAAACGTCCTTCAGATTTAATTATTACGCCACCCTCATCTTGTATCACTTGTACACCAGCTTCAACTAGCTTGAGAATGGGTAAACGCAGATGCTCAGGTTCTGCATTGCGAATATGCACATTACCTCCGGTTATAGCTGTACACATCATAAAAGTACCTGCTTCTATGCGGTCTGGTATTGTTGTATGCTGTGCCGGGCTAAGCCGCTCTACTCCTTCAATACGAATTACATCGGTGCCTGCTCCCCGAACTCGGGCACCCATACTGTTTAGGAATATGGCTAAATCAACAATCTCTGGTTCTTTGGCGGCGTTTTCCAACACGGTAATACCGTTAGCCTTACAGGCTGCCAACATTAAGTTAACTGTGGCACCTACACTGGAACGACCAACAAAGATGCTTGTGCCATTCATTTTATTAGCAGTAGCCACCAAACTACCATGCTCTATGTTTACCTGGGCCCCTAACTGCTGAAATCCACGAATATGAAAATCTATGGGGCGCGGGCCAATATCGCATCCGCCAGGCAAGGGCACTTCTGCTTGCCCTAACCTACTCAATAACAAGCCGGCTACATAAAATGAGCCGCGCTCCCTTCTCACTAGTTCGTAGGGAGCCTCGCATCTATTGATACTAGTACCATCTACATGAACATTGCCAGCATTGTCCACGAATACTCGGGCACCTAACTGACGCAATATAAGACACATAGTAGCAGTGGCTGTGCCACGCGATATATTTTCCAGTACACATTCGCCATCAGCTAAAGCTGCTGCTGCTAAAAGTGCCTGACTACTATTTTTAGAACCGCTTACCTCTACATCGCCGATAAGCGGTTTTCCCCCCTTAATAAGCAAACGGGCCATGGGTGGGTCCCCCTCTATTACCTAGTATCTGCCAGATATGAACGAAGAATCTCTTCTAATATTTCATCCCGCTCCAACTTTTTGATCCACACTCTGGCATCGCCATGACTGGTAATGTAAGCGGGGTCTCCTGTAATTAAATAGCCAACAATTTGGTCTACCGAACGGTAGCCTTTTTGCTCCAATGCAGCAGAAACATGCGACAACACATCTTTTACGCTAGGTCTTTGCCCTGGGTCTACTTTACTAAAGTGCTTTGTCTCTTCAAATGCACCTTGAGGCCCTGTAGGTTTACCATCTTGCATCGTAATCGCCCCTCTACCAGTTAATGCAATTGAATCAGGCTTAAGCGCTTTTCCATGTTAGGCCGATACATTCCTTCTTCATGCCAAGTAATATGGCGAAGCTCATGGTGAATGAGCCTCGCCCCTGTCTCATTGCAGATATCCGTTATGGATAGTATAGCTCCAATTACGTCCGTTGTTGTTATCCCAGTTGTAGGCGTCATCGTGAAAACACATCTCCAAACGGCCACCATCAGCGGCGCGTATAGAGCATTTAAACACACCCGGGGAAGATTCTACCATAGGGGTGGTTTTAATTTGCTGCCAAGCACCTGGGCCCACTCCTGAATGCAAAAACACCTTTTTAGCACCACTTTTACTTAACAGACCGCTGTACCAAACCTGTACTTCCTCGCCTGCTGTAACTGGTGTGGGTGTTACGTACACTCCTTCGCCAGCAAATGATGCTGTTAATACCTCCGGTGTTTTGGTTTCGCTGATAGTTGTGCCCAATTCGGCCAGTTCAACATCGCGCAAAGCTCGCTTGCGCACAGCTTTGCGTACTGCATCGGCAAAGAGCCTCACACATCATCCCCCTTTCATTTGTAGCCTCCCTCAGCTGCCTCTTTTTCAGACAGGCAAAGGTGAACAGTGACCCAAACGAAAGGGTAAACCTGTCAAATATAACTATGCGCAGTAAACCTTCATGGCTTCAAGCAGAAATTCAGCGCATCCTACAGCAATAGCATCGTAGTACTTCTTGAAACGAGGATCGTCCACATAAGTTTGCACCAGGCCAATATGCGCTTCCTTTGAGTAGAAATTCCAAAAATACCCCAACCACTCTTTGTGCAAAGCGCATACTTTTTGTGCCAGCTCGCTGGATGGGTCACCTTGTTCGTAAGCTGCTTTTAAGGAGGCATTTACTTGCCGCGATAGCTCTTGCACTTTCTCATATTGTTCAGCCGTTAATCCCATCACTTTAGCATTACTGGCATCAATAATATCGTCACCGTATTTTTCACGGATTTCCTTGCCATACTGCTTTTCGTTTTCATCGAGCATCTTCTGCTTGAAGCCTACAAATTTTTCCTTGTCGCTCATTATTGTCTCTCCTTTAGCTGAGGCAATGGTTTTTTCCACATTAGTAATCAACAGCTCTATCTGCTCTTTTTTTGCTTTGAGAGCTGACAGGTGACCTTGTAGCGCCGCTATGCCATCGTATTCCTTGGACCATACAATTCTTTTTATTTCATCAAGCGGTACGTCAAGTTCCCGGTAAAATAAAATCTGCTGCAGAAGATCAACTTCTTTTTTCCCATATACGCGGTAACCGTTAGTACTTATCCGCCTTGGAGTTAACAGTTTTATTTCATCGTAGTAACGCAAGGTGCGGGTACTAATTCCTGCCAGTTTCGCCAGCTGATTAATGCTATATTCCATACTCATCTCCTTCCAGGCCGCTAATAGTTAATATAAACTATGACGTTACGTTAAGGTCAATATGTAAACTGTCGCTTTCTAGTGCGGTACCGGCCGGTATTTGTTCAGAATTTCGTCATCCCAAACGTGCGCCTCCACATATTTCAAATGATGATTAATATTTTTGTCGCTTGGGTATATGGAGCGTTTAAAGTCGTATTCTACATATGGCGGCATACCGTGCTTCTTTATAACCTGTAATATTTCATCGGCGAAATAGATTTTGTTCCAGTATTCCTCTTCGCCAAATAATACCGGATTAAAGATGGCAAAGGAATCCCCATATGTAAAAGAAACGGTTAGTCGATCGAATTCTTTGAGGGGTATCTTGATAACAGCCGGATTCTCATAAGCTGATTCCCATTGGCGATGTTCGCCAAGCATCATATAAATGGGAGCAGTCCTTTGTGGCCGTCCGCCATGGGCAATAAAAACATCACGCAAGTGCTTGTCCCTGTTATAACGGTTGTGCAAAAAACCTTCAATATCTGGATTGTGAAACTTGCCTGTCGCCCTTTGCGCGATCAGGATTTGTTTGGCTTCCTCAATAGGGAGCTCTGTAAGAGATTTAAAGGGTCCAAAGTCTCGCTCAAAATAATGATATAAATAAATGGTCATCGCACATCCCTCTTTCAACGCACCATAGATATCGTCCGAAAATCCGCTGTTCATGCCAAATTGCTAGATGACACCGAATGCGTGTCGTTGACAACGACGCCTTGCCCTTGAAACGTCCAAAGCTGAAAAAGCCCCCAGAGCTAGCTTTCGGGCAAAAGAAAAACCACCTATCGGATAAACTAAGTTTATCAATAGATGGTGTTAGGTTGGTAGTCCCACGGGGATTCGAACCCCGGTCTCGTGGCTGAGAACCACGCATCCTAGGCCTCTAGACGATGGGACCTGGCTGGGGGACCTGGATTCGAACCAGAACTAATTGGTCCAGAGCCAATCGGGCTACCGTTACCCCATCCCCCAACGCAAATGTTATTGTAGCATATATCCTTGCCTTAACACAACCCTATTCTAATGAGTGCAACTATCAATAGCAGCAGCCCTTTGAATTACATTTGTTATTAGCTTCTTTACCTGCTGTGCTTTGGCATTTACAACGTGCAACACATCCTCGTGGGCTACATTACCAGCAGCAAGGCCGGCGGCCATGTTAGTAACCAAGCCCAGCCCCGCATAGCAAATTCCTTTTTCTCGGGCTAAAACCACCTCAGGCACGCATGTCATCCCCACCACATCGCCACCCAACAGTGCAAAGGCCTTCACCTCCGCTGCTGTCTCATAACGCGGGCCATTGGTGCAAACATAACAGCCCTCAGATAAAGGGATGCCTAATTGTGCACCGTCTGTGAAGATTGCCTTTCTTAACGCTGGGCAAAATGGCTCTGTTACATCGGTATGTATCACCTGACCATCATCGCCATCGTAAAAAGTGCCCTCTCTACCAGAGGTAAAATCTATAAACGAGTTGAGTACAACCAAGCTACCAGGTAATAAGCTCAAACGCAAACTGCCCACAGCGTTAGTAGCCAAAATACCTTCTACACCCAAAGAGTGCAAGGCGGCGATATTTGCCCGGTAATTAATGCGATGTGGTGGCAGTTTATGCCCCGCACCGTGCCTGGCCAGAAATACAACGTTTGTTCCAGCCAGGCAACCGTCAATATAGTTAACTAAACCATATGCAGTTGATACACTTTGTGCTTTGGCAGTATCTAGCATATCGGCAGAGAAACCACTACCGCCGATAAGAGCCAATTTCACTCTTAGCAGCCTCCGTTCAATTTGCCAATAATAGCATCAGCCATCTCCTTGGTTCCTACTGC
>CAYMKM010000112.1:0-6100 GCA_964390985.1 uncultured Clostridia bacterium
AAGCAGTAGAGTACCACGTGGTGCTATTATATCGACACTACTTATTGCAGCCATCCGATTGCCCCATAACAAAGCTGGTAAATTTAGGTGTAACACTATTTTGGGTATGTACATAGGGCCAGCTAAACTTACAAATCCGGTTTGTTCATTTTTCGGCGTAATAGTAACGTTATATAACACCAAGTGCCAGGGAGTAACCCACCGCACTTCACCCAACTGTAAATGAACTTGGGCCTCTTTTTCCACCTGGGATATAAAATTACGCGATAAAATAAGTGGCAGTGAACTCTGGCTGAACTTAGCCACAAAGATACCGGAAACGAGTAAAACCAGCATACTCGTTATCACTAGTGTCCAACAGATACGCGCTCTACTCATGCGCACCTTCCTGCCCCCTCTTCCCCTCCTTTTAGGTAGGTGAGCAGCTATACCTGCCGGTAATAATGAGGTTAACAGGAAGCTATTGGATGTGCGAAGTGACAATCATGGTTCTTAAAATGCGTAAGGCTTGCCGTTCACTAGATGCTACAATGGTGATATCCACATCTGCTACCCGCCGAGCAATAACAGTGTGCTCCTGCGCTAAAAAGGATCGACTAGCCGGTTTCGGCCCACTAGCAGCACTTATCCAAATAGAAGCAAGTTGGTTGCCAGAATTCACCAGTAATACGACTACCTGATCTTCCTTTTCAGCCCTTAAATCAATCCACTCTACTTCAAACCCCGCTGGTAATGACGCCGCTAATGGGAGATTGTAATGCACATTTTCTGCTAACCAATTAACAATGGCCCGGTAACGCCATTGAGCGGGAGTGATATTTTGCACATTTATCGTAGAAGTAAAAGTTGGCATTTCGCCTGCTGGTAAGTCCTGACGTAACGAGACCAACACCGGGCGCTTTGCTCTATCAAGTAATTCCTCACGCAAGGGCAACTTTGTGGTTTTATCTATCCAGCATCTGATTTCCCGCTCCTTTGATTCCCATACGAGCACGATAGTGGAACGCCCTAGCACCGTATCCTCCCCTTGTACTATAAAAGGAATCTTGGCCTGCTCTGTAAATAAAGCGGGGGTAATAAGCGAGCGAGGCGTACCCATAAACACACTGGTATTAGCTGGAACCTGTAAAGCCGTAGACATACATGGCGCGCTAATAGTTAAGTTAAACCCATCATTAACCGCTATCAGGCCATTATCCCAAGAATTAGAGTAACGCTTCAAACACCAGTTGCCAGCGGTATCACGCCAGATTTCATCGATTACCGTCTCTGTTTGAAAGGGAGTGACCCATATAGATAAACGCGTATAATGTGCTACGCTAGTTTCTTCGGCTTGACGCGCTAGTTCCAGCAATTTATCAGGGCTAACGCAAAAGACTGGCACTGAACAGGCCAGTATAAATACTCCCACTAACAAAATCGTTTTTTTATGGATACGAGAGCACCTCATAAAAGTTTTCCAGGTTTTGGTGCCTTTCCACATAGGAGGCCACCTCTGATTCTAATGTCGGTGTTGCCCTAGCTATAACATCGGCATATAGCGATTGCACACCATAAACAAGTAAAAACGTCACACAAAGAATTACCGTTAAATAGGTGCTCAATTCCCCTATGGTCCAATTGCTCCTGGAACCAATAGCCATCGGGTTATTGCATTTTGCGCCTATGCGTTGGAGTATCCGCTTTTTATGGACATGTGCTGGTGCTGGCAACTCTTCTAAGGTGTGCAATAAATGCGCAGTCTGCCTTTGCGTTTTTACTTTTTGCTGACAGCGTGTGCAAACGGCTAAATGAGATTGCACATCAGTAATAACGGCGTCAGCCAACTCGCCATCCACAAATGCAGTTATTATTTCATTCGATATATGCCTGGTGAAATGCACTTTTCTTCATCTACCCCAAATAATGTTTTTTTAATAGGGTTCCTAATTTACGGCGCGCATAAAAAATACGTGACTTTATAGTCCCAAGGGAGCATCCCATTATTTGTGCGATCTCTTCGTAGCGTAAGCCTTGCATATCGTGCAGAATGAGCACTGTTCGGTGTATCTCTGGCAAGCAAGCCAGCGCATCGGCCACTTGTCGCGATAATTCGCTGCTCTCTAGTGTTTCATGCGGGGTGGGTGCATAATTAGCTAGTTGACGGCCAATGGCACCTGTTTCAGCCAATATAGGTTCGTCCAGCGAAAATGCTACCCGCCGCTTATGGCGCTGGCGGAGTCGATCGCGACAAAGGTTCACTGTAATGCGATAAAGCCAGGTAGACAACTGGCAGTCGCCACGAAACCCCGCTAACGAACGGTAGGCGCGTATAAACACCTCTTGACAAACGTCTTCCACTTCGTTATCTCCAAGCAGACGAAACGCCAATGCATAAACAGAATCATGATGACGGGAAATCAAAGTCTCCCAAGCATCTTTATCGCCGCGCAGACAGGCTGCTATCTGTCGTCTCTCTTCATTCATCACGTTATTCTCACCCAATTAGCGCCAATGCCAACACAGCAACGGATAAAAACGGACCAAACGGAATGGGTTCTTTTCGTGATATACGTTTAGTTAACAACAAAACTACACCTGTTATAGCACCCAAGGTTGAAGCAATAAAAAGCACCAATAGCGCAGCACCCGGGCCCATAAAGCTACCAATAGCAGCTAAGTATTTTACATCGCCGCCGCCCATTCCCCCGCGGGAGAAAATTGCTACCAACCATAATACACCGCCCCCAACTAAGATACCTAAAAGCGAATGTAACGGCGTGAAATGCGGTGCCAAAAATTCATAGTTCCCCCAACTACCAGGGTTTACTACTGCTCCTTGCCACACTTCCTGCCATTGTGGCGAAGGCGTTAGAGCAACCGTAGCACCCCCAGCCCAATACCAGGCCAAATTAATGACAAACCCTATTACGATACCTGCAATTGTTAAGACGTTGGGCAAGCGGCAATGTTCAAGGTCAATAGCTGCCAATAAAATAGCCAGATAACATAAAAGGCTGTACGCAACAAAAGCCCAGCCTAAACCGTGACGCATAAAAAGCATCAAGCTAATGAGCCCGCTAACTGCCTCAATAAGCAGATACCGCCTGCTAATGCGGGCACTACAATAGGCACATTTTCCCTGATGTAAAATGAAAGATGCTATGGGAATCAAGTCCCATGTGCCCAAAGGATGCGCACATGCTGGGCAATGCGAACGCGGCCGCACTAAAGATATACCTCGCGGTATACGGTAAGCGGATGCTCCCAAAAAGCTACCCATTATTGCGCCAAAAATAAAAATACCGGTGCGTAAAATACCTGCCTCGAGCGCTGTCATGCTATTTACCACCAGCTTTCTAATCGCTTGTTTGTACGTGATTTTAGGTGGTGTTTCCTCTTTTTATTAACTAAGAATCGAAGAAAAACTGCCTTTCGAGCATCACAGGTAGGGAAAACCACTATCGCTGACAAATATGTAATAAGGATTTTAATCCGCAATCAGTTTACTTGCCGGGAGGGCAACAGCGATGCGACTGTTCTCAACCGTTCTTTGCCTCTGCTTAATCATGGTTACTTGGTCAGCAGGTGCGTTGGCCAGCAACAGTGTTGTTTTCCAAGCACCAAAACCAGAAGAGGCCGCCGCCTACGACTTGGATATGAATGGTAATATCACTATAACACCCCCGGAAGGACCCGTAGTAACCAACACTATCACATTTCGCGCCGCCCTTATGGTAAGTTGGGGATACTCGGGCAACCGCCGTACAGGGCAGGTTAATCTGATTTCACCTATGCTAACGGTAGGTGAAGATGAGTGCTTATCTGACTGGGGTAACACCAACCTAGCCCTTACCTTTAATGAATATGGGCAGTTGTTGAAAGCGGAAACGCCAAAACCACTGAAAGATTTAGGTATTGACCTCACTTTGGTGCTATTAGGTTTGGTTGTGCCAAATAAAGCCGATTTCTACAACATAGGCGATCGTTGGAACGTAAAGGTCGTCATAGGCGACGCTACTATTAGCAATTATAATCTTGAAGGTGATTATAACCTACGCTCTATTGAAGAATGGAGCTTAAGCGAATTGGGACGAGTGGAAGCACTTCTGCAATTGGTGCCCACAAACACATTCTTAATGAGAAGACCCAAAGCTAGCTTGGTGGCGTACCTAGATCCGGTTACTGGCCGAGTAGAACGAAGCGCAGTTAGTTTGGAGAGTTTTATAAACTTACCTTCCTTAAAACAGGATCACTTTGAAGAACCCACTGCCAAAGTGTTTATGACCACGCGCCTTACTTACCTAGGGCCCCTTGATGCTAGTGCGCTTAATGATGAGAAAACAAAAGCGTCGGTAACCCAAACGGAAACATCCGTGACACAAAATGAACAGGTCCCCATTAGCATAGTAAACCTACCACCAATCAATACCTTGTTAAACGAACCAACTGAAGAACCAGCTACAAGCGTTGTTAATAGTGGCACTCTTACTCCGCTTACTATGCCTTATGTTGACCCAGCCAGGCGTTTTTCCTTAGCGTTCCCGGCCGATTGGCGTGGTGGTAACGTGGGACTAAGTATAGATACCACTAGGTTTGCTGGTCCACGCAAAGGCCAATACCTAGATATAACCGTGAACAAAGCTGAAAATATATCTTTGCAAGAAACCGCCTTGTTCGCACTGGCTTCTATCGAAAAACAATCGTTAGAGTTCGTGAGCCTGGGCTCAACATATAACTTCGCTATCGATGGCACCACTGCTGTAGCTACACAATATGAGTACTTAACCGACAATAACGAACGTATTCGTGAGGTTGCTATTTTCGCCCGCAAGCAGGGCTATAACTATATCTTTCAATACAGCGATACACCACAGCGAAAAGATATTGTCGATTTAGCACACCAAATTGCCAGTTCGTTTCGCTTTGGTCCTACTCCTGCTGGTGCTATATCCATCAGCCAGTTGGAGGAAATAGGATTTTACCAATATATTGATCCCGATGGCCGTTACGTTATTGAGGTGCCCTATTTATGGCCACTCTTTGATGTTGATGGTAATACGACCACCTTTGCCGAGCTAGGCCGGAAAGGCTTCCTTTCGGTTTATGTGCAAGAAAACGTAGGCGAAGATGCCGCTGAGAAAGCTTTGCACACTATGCTGGCTGGTGAACCTAGTGCAAGCAACATCAATATGCAAATGGTTACCCTGGGAGGGCTACCCGGGTATAGCTTGACATATAACTGGCAAGCGTCTAACAGTAATTGGAGCCGACAAGTATTTACTACCACCTATTATGGCTTGCTCTTTGTCGTTGTAACTGATTACGCCATTGAGGACACCGCTGATCGCGCCGCTATTCTTACCCGTCTCATTAATAGCTTTCGTATTGGTCCTGCTCTTCCAACAGTGTGGCAGAGCGCACCACCATCTCCTGGCCCAGCACTCAACAGCAATACCACTTTAAAGAGCATTGCATTGCCAACGTCGGTAGAGCTTAGTGCTGGTGGCGCCCAATTAACGCCTTCTCCTATTCGCATTGATCCTCCCCTAGATGACCGCCGGATTATTATTGTAGGCCGTTTAGGCGAGGTTATAGACGGGAAACCAACCTGGTTGCCGGGTATAGTTTTGCGCTTAAGTGCCGGAGCCTCTGTTTATGCCACCACTACGGATGCCGACGGTTACTTTGCGTTTGCTAACATCGCCCCTCTTAGCCGCGGCTCATACCAACTAATCAGTGCTGAAGGTGTAATGTTAGGTTACTCCTCAGCAGTTACTGCCAAATTATCAAACTTTACTGTTGCTGCTGGGTCTAGTAGAGCCATCAGTTTGGGCTCTGTGTTATTCAACACTGATGAAAACGGCAACACTACCGTACAATCTCAAAACGATGCCGCCGCTCTTTTACAGTATTTTATTTATCGGTACCCCACAGCAGGCTGGAGTAGTATAATGCAAAACGCTCTTTAACACGCATTGCTGCCCCCGGCATACAATAGCTCAAGTAAAGGGGGCCGCATTACGTGAAAGGGTGCACTCTGTGGTTTACCGGTTTATCGGGTGCCGGTAAGTCTACCATTGCCACTTTGGTAAGCCAAGAACTCTTGGCACGGCATGTT
>CAYMKM010000113.1:0-3018 GCA_964390985.1 uncultured Clostridia bacterium
ACTCTGGCGGAACCGACGGGACTCGAACCCGCGATCTCAGCCTTGACAGGGCTGCGTGTTAAACCAGCTACACCACGGCTCCATCTGCAAGAAGTATGTTATCACGCCCTCTGATTAGTGTCAAGCATCGTATACGCTGTTTTTCTCTAAAACCAATTTAGCAGGAACAGGCTACGCACTCACTGAAATAACAACTATGCTCTAACACTCATGCGTATTTACCGGGGAGGCCACTTACTATGCAGTATAAGGAATTTGGCAATACAGGTGTTAAACTGTCGCGCTTGGGTTTTGGCTCTATGCGATTGCCGTTAACTGCCGATGGCAATCAGGTGGATTATGATAAAGCTATACCGATAATTCATCGAGCCTTTGAGCTTGGCGTTAACTACATTGACACAGCCTACTTTTATTGCAATGGCACTAGCGAAATATGTGTGGGGCGTGCCTTAGCCGCTGGTTGGCGGGATAAGGTTTACCTGTCTACCAAATGCCCAATGTCGCAGGTGCAAAAGCCAAGCGATTATCGGCGCGTACTAGAAGAGCAGCTACAAAAGCTGCAAACCGACCATATTGACTTCTACCACTTTCACAGCCTTGATCAAACAAGTTACCGCGAGAAAGTGTTGGGTTTGAACCTATTCGATGAAGTTGCTAAAGCTAAAGAGGAAGGCCTTATCCGCTGGGCATCATTCTCCTTCCACGATAAGCCTGAAGTTATGCGCGAGATAATAGATAGCGGCCAATTTGCCTCTCTGCTTTGCCAGTATAATTTGCTGGATCGCAAAAACGAAGAATCCATAGCCTACGGAGCTAGCAAAGGCTTAGGCGTAGCCATTATGGGACCTGTAGGAGGCGGCCGCTTAAGTTATCCCTCAGAAATGCTAACCGGGTTGGCTAGTGGTGCCCGCAGCACAGCGGAGAGTGCCCTGCGGTTCGTATTATCAAATCCGAATGTAACAATAGCTCTATCAGGCATGAACACTATGGCTATGGTAGAAGAGAATACCGCTACCGCTTCGCTATCTGAACCGCTTAGTCCCGATGAAAGAACAGCTATTAATGAGGTGCTGGAACGCACACAAAGACTAGCTGACCTATATTGCACAGGGTGTGAGTATTGCCTTCCCTGCCCTAACGGTGTTAACATCCCTCGCAACTTCCAAATAATGAACTATCACCGTGTATATGGTCTTACCGATATGGCCCGTGCTCATTACGCTCGCCTTGTTGAGAAAGGTGAACAAGCTGAATCTTGCCTAGCATGTGGACAATGTGAACCCAAATGCCCGCAAAAAATAAAGATTATCGACCAACTAAAAGATGTAGCTGCTGCTTTAAGGTAGTACCGAAGTAAATTCAGCTTCTTAAAACTCAAGCGCAGTCAAAGCGACTGCGCTTTTTTTGATATATATGTGACACTTAATAGCAACGTAACATATTTTTCCAAATGTCCTGCTTGTACTATGGTACGTCGTTGACATAGGAGTATCATTCAGGTAAAATAGCTTTGCACTTCACGGGCGCTTAGCTCAGTTGGTTAGAGCGCTTCCCTTACAAGGAAGAGGTCACAGGTTCGAGTCCCGTAGCGCCCACCATCTTAAGTCCAGTTAAAACGCCTGCCAATAGGCAGGTGTTTCTATTTGTTGGCTTCTCGCACAGCTGCCACCTTTACTCTTAATGGGCATACTAGGGTAGGAGGTGCCCTATGCGTAGTCTATGGAAAGGGGCCATTAGCTTTGGCTTGGTAAATATCCCTGTTCGCATGTATGCCGCCACTGAGAATAAAAGTATCAGCTTCAACCAGCTACACAAAGTATGCTATACACCTATTCGTTACTCCCGCCACTGCGTAAACTGTCAGCGACAAGTGGAGCAAGAGGAGATTGTGCGTGGCTACGCCTACCAACCCGACCGTTTTGTCATTGTAGAAGATAATGAACTGGAAAATCTGCCATTACCTACTGCCCATACTATTGAGATCATCGATTTTATTAACCTAAGTGAAGTGGATCCTATTTTTTACGAAAAGAGCTATTACCTTGAACCGATGGAAGGGGCCATAAAACCATACGCTTTGTTGCGTAAAGCTATGTTAAACAGCGACAAGGTGGCCTTGGCAAAAATAGCCATCCGCAACAAAGAGAGTCTTTGTGCAGTACGTGTTTACCATAACGCTCTTTCTTTGGCCACCATGCATTACCCGGATGAAGTGCGACCGCTGGAGGAATTAACCGGAATTAGTGAAGAACCCGCCATGAATGAATCCGAATTACGGATGGCAATACAACTAATTGAGAATCTAACAACTACCTTTAACCCAGCTAGTTATCAAGATAATTATCGCAACGCGGTGATGCAACTAATAGAGACAAAGGTAGCTGGCAAGCAAATACATCCGACACCCGATACTCCAGTCAGTGCTCCTGTTGTTGATCTATTAGCAGCGTTGGAGGCTAGCCTACAGGCTACTGCTCGGGAACCTGCCCTAGCCGGAACAGACGGAAAGGCTAAACGTCGGTGAGCGACAGTTTCCCCGCTTTTATCCCACCCATGTTGGCTACAGCCGGCCAAATATTCAATTCTAACGCCTGGATTTACGAACCAAAATGGGATGGCATCCGTTGCCTAGCTTGTTACAATGGCCAGTTACGCTTATACACTCGCAATGGTAATGATATTAGCCAACGTTTCCCCGAAATGGCCATTTTACCCAATTATCTTCCCACACCACCCTGGATGATTGATGGTGAGTTAATAGTACTGAACACGAATGGCAAGCCTAGTTTCGACTTAGTTCGCCAACGTAACATGGTAACCAACCCGGCTCACAGTACACAGTTAGCTACAATGCACCCGGCTATACTAGCTACATTTGATCTGTTGCACCTAGGTGAGCGCTCCTTGCTAGCCGAACCACTCCATTTACGCAGGCAATTACTTCAGCAATCACTGCAAAAAAGCAATGTTGCATTTACATCACCCGGTTTAATAGGTGGTGGCTGCAATTATTACAAC
>CAYMKM010000113.1:3118-6087 GCA_964390985.1 uncultured Clostridia bacterium
GATAGTCCTTCCCTAACACAAGTACCCGCCAATATCGCCCAACAAGCACTGTGGGTGCAACCACGCCTGGTTAGTTTAGTCGAATTTTTGCACTGGTCACCAGCCGGTGTGTTCCGCCATCCTGTATTCCGCGGATTACGTACAGATAAACTACCAGAGGAATGTTTACTAGATAACGATCATCCGGCCAACGAAGAGGGTGTTTTTTAGCCTTGGTTACCAAACAATTAGTACACTTGGAAGGGCGAGAACTCAAATTAAGCAACTTGGAAAAGGAGTTATGGCCAGGAGAAGGTATCACCAAAGCGGATTTAATAGCTTATTATGTTGCTGTTGCCCCTCGCCTACTACCTCATTTAAAAAATCGACCGCTCACTCTCACCCGTTATCCGGATGGCATTAACGGTACCATGTTCTACCAAAAAGATACACCTGCACACGCTCCCGATTGGCTACCCACTTACTGCGTTTACTCGACAGATTCCCATCGCCAAATTCGTTATTTGCTAGCAGAGGAGCCCGCAACACTGGTTTGGCTTGCTAACCAAGCAGCCATAGAAATTCATCCTTGGATGTCCACTATCTCACATCCTGATAACCCAGATTATGTGATCATTGATCTAGACCCTTCTCAAGGAGGAACCTTTAGTGATGTCGTAACGGTGGCTAATTCGGTACATATATTACTCGATAAAATGAATCTTGTAGGCTTTCCCAAGCTATCGGGTGCCACGGGTTTGCATATTTACGTGCCATTACAGCCTCGTTATACATACAAACAAACCAGCCGATTCGCTGGTTATATTGGTGAGCTTGTAGTTAAAATGCGCCCAGATATAGCCACCAATGAACGAATAGTGCGTAAACGTGGCCGCAAGGTGTATGTAGATCACCTACAAAACTTACCCGGAAAGACTATTGTAGCTCCCTATAGCCCACGCCCACGACCAGGTGCACCTATCTCGGTACCAATAAGCTGGCAAGAACTAGGGGCTATACAACCAGGGCAGTTTCATGTTAAAAACGTACAAGCATTGTTAAGTCAACCTTCTGCATTTGATAGCATGTACGAACTTCGGCAAAACCTTGAACATGTATTACCCTTGCTCTCCGGTGTTAGCGTTTAAAAGCACAAGCCGACCCAGCAGCCTCACAATTGCGACATGCGGCTGGAATATCAGTTTTACTGGCCGATCCACCATTTATATTGATGCTGTAATTCCCAATAAGCTCCTGTAAATCTGCACTCTGACAATCTGGGCATCGCACTGCCTTTTTATCGCGCCAACTAATTTTCACTGTAAACTCCTGGCTGCATTCTCGGCAGCGGAACTCATAACTGGGCATTCAATTAACCTCCTACCATTATTAGCTTCTTTTTTCTTTCTTCCTCGCATACCTCCTGCTATGTAGGTATCACCCAGGAGGAGATCACTAAATGCGTATTATATACTGGCGGGTGCCGCCTGCTAAGCGCAAAAACTGGCAGGGGTATACATTAATCGCTACCTTCTTGCTGGTCATGCTAATGATACCGTGGCTAGCTTCATCGGTAATACCCGTATTATCAGTGGGCATTGATGCTGGTCACGGTGGCAAGGACCCAGGTGCACTTGGCGCCAGTGGTCTTAAAGAGAAAGATGTCACCCTCAGCATTGCTAAACATGTAGCTTATTTGCTGCAAGAGGCTGGCGTATCTGTTCATCTTACTCGCAACACCGATGAACGGCTGGCACAAAACCAACGTAGCGATTTACAAGCCCGAGTACGCGCTGCCGATAATTCGGGTGTCGATCTTTTTATTAGCATCCATACGAATAGTTTCCACGATAAACGCGTGCGTGGTCCGCGTACCTATTATCAGCCTAATTCCATTGCAGGCCAGCAGTTGGCTTGCTGCATCCAAACTGCCTTGTGCGCCAGTGCTGGCTGCGGTGCAATTGCGCCTTTCGCTGAAGATTTTCTGGTAACACGAGAGACTAGCATGACCGCTGTAATTGTGGAAGTAGGATACATCAGTAACCCGAAAGATGAGCAATTACTGGCCCAACCCGCTTACCAAAGGCAACTAGCTGCAGCTATCGTTAAGGGTGTTTTAACCTGTTATCCCCCGCAGTAGCTATGGTTGTATGCGAACCCAGGTTCCCAAAGAGACCTGTTCATACAACACTTGTATATCTTTGTTGCGCATACGAATGCAGCCGCCAGATGCATGTGAGCCAATTGAAGCTGGCTCATCAGTACCATGAATGCCATACTTTTCACCGCGGGGCGCTCTTTCATCACCAGAGGGGCCTCGGTTATCGGCCCATTCGGGCACAGCCAAACCAAGCCAACGTACACCTAACTGTGGTTTTAGCGCCTGGCCACCAATTGGATCTGCTATTTTATTCGCCAGAATGAACGTACCCTCAGGTGTATAGTTAGGATACCGCCCAGTAGCCACCGGATACCGGGCTCGGAAACGACCATTGCGATACCAGTAAAGCTTATTCTGCGACTTATCTATTACAATGCTATCCCCAGTGGATTCCGGTAATGGTAATACCCACACGCGGGTCAATTTATTTTTCAGTTTTAGCAGGTATGCTTGTTTTATGCCACTGGCCACTACATCACCGAATCCACTCTCATCCATTTGTAATGTAGCTATTCTCTCGGGCAAGTTTATACATCTATGACTGTTTGTTCCAGAGTTGGCGCAAACTTGCTGACCTTGCGCGCTAAAACTCACCTGCGAGGGTAGCTGCAGGTTTACCATCTCACCTTCTACTGAGCGTTCTACCCCCTGGTCTTTACGTCCAGCCAACGGCCCTTTATGTCGGCATCCACAGAACAACAATGTAGCTAACATTAGTATTGTAGCTACCCGTATGTAGCATCTCATTTGCTTGCTCCACCCCTTAATAGGGTGGACCAAACAGCCAATCAGCTTACTGCCCTCATAAAGAAGAGCTTACCAAAACAGG
>CAYMKM010000114.1:0-6007 GCA_964390985.1 uncultured Clostridia bacterium
TTAGATGGAACCGCCACTTATATTGTCATGAGTCGCAATTTAGAAACAGCGCACGGATATTCAGGAGTGGGAGGCCGATTTGGCGGTATCTTTGGCGGGCTAGCTATGGAATTGAGGCCGGCGGATAATCGCTTGTCCAATACTAAGACCACACTAATAATGGAGTACGATGGTAAGGCGGTTAATTTTGGTTTGCGTATGCATTTTGCCAACAACATTTACTTTGACGCCGCCTTACTTAACATAGAAAAAATGATGGTTGGTATCACACTACAAACAGGTTTTTAACAGCCCGGGCGGGGGGCATATCACCATAAGGGGGTAAACCAAATGAATCAACAGCTTATGAACTTGTTGAAGAGGTGGCGGGTAGCGCTCCCCGTGGCCACGGTTCTTGTCATGGTTATAACCGGGTCGGTGGGTGCTATTGGTGCCGGTGGTGCCAGTATGGGTGGTGTGGAGACCGCTTTGCCAGCAGAAGGTATACCCATTAACCCAGCAGCTGCCGGTGCTATAGAAAGCAACGCATTGTATGTGGGTGCCGGTCTTCCGTTCAACCAGGAGAGGTTTGTATATGCTGCTATGCATCAGCCAGGATCAGCTATGGACACCTCGCTTTACGGAACGTTAAGCTTTTCGCATAATCGCCAGGCTTACCTTGATTCTGGTGGTGCTACAGCCTACATTAAGAATGAGTGTGTATCCTACCAAATAGCCTATCCTTTTGGTAGTAGTATAGCGGGTGCTGGTGTACGTTGGTTGCGGGATACTGATGAAGGTGCAAAAACTACGGTAGAATCTTGGCGGATGGACCTTGGTTGGCAACAAACCTTGGCACCGGGTCTTACAGTCGGATTGGCAGTTATTGATGTAGCGGGTAGTGGTTCTCCGAAATTGGCGTGGCGCGCTGGTCTGGCCTATCAGGCGGGGACGGCATTAGTTATAGCAGCTGATGCTTGGGACTACAAGCCAGCGTCTTTCGCGGTGGGTCTGCAGGTGGCACCTTGGCCGCAACTGCGTTTAAGGGGCGGTTACCAGCAAGATGCCGGTCAGGATGCATATACAACTGGTGGTAGTTTGGTATTGGGAAATTGGCAGCTGGATGCCAGTGCCAAATTAGGGGCATCAGCCAGCGGTCTGCTAGGTATCGCTGTGCACTTCTAAAATGCGTATTCTAGATAGGTACATCGTCAAGGAATTTGTAAACCCATTTGCAGCTTGCGTAGCAGGGTTTACCGTCATGTTGTTGGCCAGCATCATTTTCGATCTGACCAATCTCATTGTGCACAAGCAAATGCCAATTAACGTGGTATTGCAGTTGCTGGTGTACAAGGTACCAATGATTGTAGTAATATCTTTACCTATTGCTGTGTTGTTCGCTGTGTTGCTATCATTGGGCCGTTTGGCTCAAGATAGCGAGTTGAAAATGATGCGTTCCATTGGTTGTTCGTATCCCCGTTTAATACTGCCACTGCTGATGGTAGCGACGTTAGTAAGCGGAGTTACGTACGCTTTAAATGAATATATTGTACCTGCTGCTAATCATCAGGCGCAAAACCTGTACCGCCAAGCAGCTTTCCGCGATGCTGTTTTGCAGATTGATGCTCACGTTTTTTTGCAGGGCCCTGGTGGGCGCACTTTTTACGTAGGTGAAGTAGATCGTACCAATCGCAAAGTGCACCACATTATGATCTTTGAGCAATTAGGCGCACAAAGCGGTTCGCCGTATCCGGCGCTACTAACGGCGCGCACTGGTACTTACAATACAGGGATGTGGCAATTAGAAGATGGCGTACGTCGAGTTTTCGATGCCGATGGTTATGTTACACAAGAAATTGCTTTTTCAACATTGGAAGTTCCCATGGTGCAAGGAGAAGAGCAACTATTTGGGGAGCAAAAAACGACAGATGAGATGACCCGCCGCGAGCTAGGCGATTTAATTCGTCTATACAGGCGCGGCGGAATTGAACTAAACAGCTTTATTGTGCAGTATCATCTGAAATTGGCCTTGCCATTAGTAGCTTTGGTATGGGCCATGGTGGCTGCTCCTCTTTCTGTCGCGGCAGCGCGTACTGGTCGCATGTATGGAGTGGTGGCTAGCATTGCCTTAGCATTTATATACTATGTAGTGCTAGCGTTGGGACAAGCCCTTGGTAGCGGTGAGGTAGCAATAATACCACCAGTAATTGCGGCTTGGTTTCCCACAGTTTTATTTGCCGCTGGCGGAGTATTCTTGCTGGCGCGAGCCGACCGGGTGTGACAGCTATTGACACAAGGTCAGTCGGTGTCAGTGGAGAAGTGATTACTATGCGTATAACACAGCTACGTAGGCTTAAGCAGGCGATTATCATAACAAGCGGCGCTTTGGCGCTGCTTGTTGCCATGTCTGTACCCGGGCAAGCGGGTGAGGTGGTTATCACTTGCACTGGCAGTATGCGGGGTGCTATAAGCGAGGGCGAGTATAGCTGTGTGGGCGGTGTACAAATAGCTGATCAGCAAATAAAAATCACCGGAAACAGCCTTCAGTACAGTCGGAAGAACAACACCATTAGCGTACAAGGTGATGTGCAGTTTACACAGGGTAGTACCCTACTGCGTGGACGTGAACTCACCTATAACCTGGATGATTCTACGGGCAATATGCAGGTGGTTACCATGTCCGACACACCTGAAGGTGCCATTTCGCCAGTGTATGTGCAAAGCGATTCGGTTAGTACCTGCCCCCGCCGTTTGGTGCTGGATGGGGCGCGATTGACTACGTGCGATCCGGTTGCACCTGGGTACTATTTGGCTGCCAAAAAAATTGAAGTTTACGCGGAAGATCGCATCGTTTTATATGGTGTTCGGTTTATAGAGAGCGGTATCACTTTATATTACTGGCCCAAACTGGTTTTTTCGTTAAAAAAGGGTGCGAAAGAGACTGGACCATTGGCTGGTGTAGAGTTGCCACGCATAGGACAATCTGCTACAGAAGGCTGGTTTATAAAAACCACCTATGGTTACCAGGGCCCTGGTAAGCAACAAGGTAAAATTCTTCTTGACTATATGTCTTTATTGGGTTGGGGAGTAGGGGTTAACCACACCCTTCGCTCTGACGCTCAGACGCAAGAGGCTATGTCTGTTTATCTACAACCGAATAAAAGCACAGGTCATTTAGATGTACAAGCGTCACTGACAGAGCAAAGGGAGTTATTTGGCAGCATTAAACTGAATGCCACCAGCAGTTTTTCTTCTACTTATACCAAAGTAAGCGGGGAGCAACGCCGTCTTTACGGGAACATTTCGTTGAACCGTAATGTGAAGAGCGGTAGCACAGCTTTCAATTGGACAGGTACTCAGTTGGCTGGTGCGGTGAACGGTTTCGATGTAAGCAGCACTCTCCATCACTTCAGTACATTTTTAGATGGTTGGCAGCTGAAATTAGATAGTAGTGTACAACGTCGCCAACGCACTGATATAACTGACCGTAACTTAGTGTCTTATGCCGCCGGGTTGAGCCGTCAGACAACCGATTACAGCTTTTCGCTCGATGTTGACGATCGCTTCAACCCAGACCTCACTAAAGAAACACCACCCGATGTAAACTGGAATCGGGTAAGTCGTTTACCCGAGTTTAAAATGCAATTGAACCGTCTGGCTATAGGTGGCCATGAGCTACCTTTCACCGTTACAGCTGGTTATGGTAACTTTGCTGAGTATCGTATAAGTGGGAATAATACTCAACGTATAAACACCAACCGTTACCAAGTTGGTTTGGGTGTGAAGACCCTGCGGCTAGATTTGGGCCGTTTGGGTCAGTTCTCCTGGAATGGTAAACTTACTCGCTCTGTATATAGCAGCAACGAGATGAACTGGTATGCTAGTGCTGAAAGTACATATCGTTTGCCTATATCAAAAAACATCACCTTAAGCGGTGACTACCGCTATTACGATCTATTTGGTGATTCCTCACCTTTGTACTTCGACAAGGTTGCAGTAGGCGAGCAGATTCACGGCCGCATTGATCTACAAAGCACATATGTTGGCGGATCAGTATCGACCGGTTACGATATTTATAGGCGAGTACCTTTGAATGTGGTTGTGAACGGAAATGTTTCATCAGGATCTGTTTTAAAACTGCAAGGGCAGGCGGCCTATAGCCAAGTATCTGGTGTATGGTTGTATGGCATTGCCACAGCTGGCTTAAAGTTAAACCGCTTCTCTATGAATTTAGGAACCAAGGTAAAATTGGAGCCAATGAAGCTAGAACGCCTTGATATGAGCCTCCAATGGGATTTAGAAGGTTGGAAGGTTGGCTACACTGGCATTTACAATGCTCTTAATGATCGCTTCGACCGCGGAGATATCGCCATCACTCGCGATTTAGGTTGTCGTTCAATTGATCTGCGTTACAGCCAACCGCGCAAAGAGATTTGGTTGGAGTACCACATTACCGCATTCCCGCAGGCCAATGTGAAATTGGGGGCTAGTGAGAAGAGGTTGCTATTTGATTTAAAGAGCTGGGAAGAATTAATAACTGGGAGCGGGAGTTAATTTACCATGCGTTGGCATAAAAAAACAGTACGCTTGGTTATAATTGTACTTTTAACAGCTCTACTTGCGGCGTTAAGTTACGCCACTTGGAAGCTGTTATGCAAAGTGCCGTCAGAGGGGATACAACAGCCCGATTTTTCTACCCAGTTTTCGGCAGCGCGGATAGTGGGCCGTTGGAAGGGCGAACGGCAATGGAGCCTAATGGCCCGCTCGTTGCGCGATGAGGGCGATGTTTTATTGATGGAAGGTATTGAGCAAGGCTCTATATACCAGGGTGAAAAGGAGTTATTCACCTTTGAGGCTAGCAAAGCTACATGGCAAAGGCGAAGAGATGAAAAAGAATGTAACGACCTGTTATTAACTGGGGGCGTCACTATTTATCAAGATGGCCAACCAGTATTAAAAACAAAGCAACTTCAATGGGAAGCGGCATCGGCGCAGTTAACCGCACCTGACCCGGTAGAATTCACCTATCAAAGTAATTCATTAACGGCAGGTAAAATGATGTACGATGCCAATTTGGAAACAATCACCCTGCAAACTGATGTACAAGTGCTGTTAAATGATGGCAGTCTGATGAAAGTGGATGGTAAAATAGTTTATAATATGCAAACAGGTGACTTTACCGCATCGGGTCCAACCCATATAATACCTGCCAGCCCATAACCCCTGTGAACTGGATGTTATCTCCATCTTGTGAAAAAGTGCCCGGCCTGCCCCGGGCTTTCTTTATGTTATAATCGCGCCTTGGGAGGGTGCATTGTGATCCGCATTTTGCGTGCTGGTTTCGGTAGAGATTTCATTATATTACTACTTGTTACCATTTTGTTGGGCAGTGCGTTAGCTAGCACCTTGGCCACACTGACCGATCATGCTTTCGCCGGCGCTGTGCGCGGCCTGATAGGCGATTTTGGCGAGTATGACGTTATTATTCACATTCGTGAAGAGGCTCGGCCGGCAGCAACAAAGGCTCTGCGTCCACTATTACGCCAACGATTACCAAAAGCGCGTATCAAAGAAGGGATAACCCTAGCTGGTAAGGCCAATTTGCTATTGTCTGTGCCGGAACGACAAAAATCAGCCGCCCTGTATGAGAATCTGTCTACGTGGCTCTCCTCACTACCTGGCTACGCTGGTATCACATATATTACCGAACCTAGTGTTTGTGTAAATAATGTACACCCTGGTGTACGCACCAGCTTGCGCAGGCAAATTGAAGAATTGAACGGTGTAAGGTTTGTTTTTTCCGATGGTAGAAACTTAGTAGCTGTATTAAAATCGTCTACTCAAGCAGGTGTGGTATTCGAGGAAATACAAAAGCTGACCTCCCGGCAACGATTACTGGAGATTCGGTATCCATTTGGTACCCAAATGCCAGCTCCCGAGCAAACAGCTTACGAGGTAGAGCAAGCATTACAGCACATGTGGGGCAAACAGGCAATTCGTGACGTTACTGTACTCGGCCACGACGAAG
>CAYMKM010000115.1:0-5841 GCA_964390985.1 uncultured Clostridia bacterium
TCATGGTGTTCGCTTTAGTGGTAGCCTACTTAACTAACCAGAATCTGGTGGGGCGTACTATATTTAGAGCAGTATTCTTTTTGCCTGTAGTTATTGCTTCCGGGTTGGTTATTCAGCAGTTCAACGTACAGGGTGTCGGTACTGTAATTCAAGAGGGAGCCAGCGTTGGTATTTCAGGCGTTGACTTTACTGCATTGCTATTCGATTATATGGGTCCTTTAGCAAAACCGCTGGCTGAAGTTATTAACCGCTTGCAATTAGTGTTATGGCGTTCCGGCATTCAGATACTGCTGTTTTTGGCAGGCTTACAGGGCATTTCCGGTTCATTGTATGAAGCGGCGCGCGTAGATGGAGCCACCGATTGGGAAGTGTTCTGGAAAGTGACACTGCCAAACTTATCACCAGTTATATTGCTAAACGCCATTTATACTATAGTGGACTCATTTACCGATGGGTTGAACCCCATGCTCAAGCTCATAAAAGACAGGGCTTTTACAGGGCAGTTTCGTTTGGGGTATGCGGCATCGCTGGGTTGGATTTACTTTTTGGTGATCTTCTTGATCATTAGCGTCATTTGGGGCACATCAAAGTGGTGGGTGTTCTACGGCGGCGAAAAGTAGGGGGCCTACCTGCTAACATAGGTGGCTATGTAATGTTGAGGGAGGGGCCATGCAATGGCTAAGGTGTTACAAGAACTAAAGGTGAGGACGCTAGATGCTCCCTGGTTTTTAATTTACCGCCGGAAGAGCGAGAACATCTTCTATAAAATCCTGATGTATACGATGTTAATAAACATCGCCTACATCTTCCTCTACCCGGTGTTCTATATGATATCGAAGAGTCTGATGACCGTTGATGATTTCCTTGATCCAGCAGTGTATTGGATTCCAAGGGTGATCAACACGGAAAATTTCACCATGTCAATTCAAGCTATGAAGTACTGGGTTTCTTTGGGTAATAGCGCCTATATTGCTCTGTTAGGATCGTTAGGGCAGTTAATCTCCTGTGCTCTGGCGGGCTACGGCTTTGGCCGCATTAAGTTCCCTGGGCGCGAGTTACTGTTTGGTCTAGTTATTTTTACATTTATAGTACCACCACAAACAATTATTGTACCGTTGTTTATCCTATATAAGAACCTAGGTTGGATAGACACCTATAATCCGTTTGTGATACCGGCCTTCTTTGCCCACGGTTTACGCGGATCATTGTTCATATTGATATTCAGGCAGTTTTTCCGCCGTCAACCTTGGGAACTAGAAGATGCCGCTCGCGTGGACGGTTCTGGTCCTATTCGCACATTTGCCACCATTTTTCTACCGTTGGCTAAGCCAGCAATGTTAGTCACCTTTTTGTTCTCGGTAGTGTGGCACTGGAACGACTTCTACGAACCGACGATGTACCTTATGAAACCTGATAAGTACACTGTACCTTTGCGCTTATCAATTTTACAGGCATCTTTACAGGACGTGATGGGCGGTAGCGGCGAGTTCTTCAACGAACCGCTGGTGATGGCCGCTTGCTTCCTGGTGGTATTGCCGCCGCTGATTCTATACGTTTTTACTCAGCGTCACTTTACGGAATCTATCGAGCGTACCGGCTTGGTAGATTAAGGTGTTGGCCAATATCAAAGCATATGCGGTGGCAGGGCATTATGCCCTGCCACTTTGCCTAGGTGGGGGTATAATAGAAAGGTGAATAAGCCGCGAGTTAGTATAATTGGGTCTGGTCGGGTGGGTACAGCCCTGGCAAAGCAACTGCATATTTTGGGTTATCCGCTCGGAGTGTTGGTGGCTCGCAGTTTGTCGCACGCTGAAGCTGCAGTTAGTTTTGTCGGTGCTGGCCAACCGCACACTGATGTACGCCAGGCGCTAGCTGATGATGTGGTTTTTCTCACGGTACCCGATACCCAAATTGCGGTGGTCTGCGCCGCATTAGCCAAGGGCAATGGTTGGTCGTCACAGCACTTAGTTGTGCATTGTAGCGGTGCCTTAGGGACAGAGGTTTTAGCCGATGCCCAGCAAACCGGAGCAGCAGTGCTAAGCTTACATCCGTTATTAAGCATTTCTGATCCGGCAACGGGTGTACAAGCATTACCAGGGGCACACTTTGCTTTAGAAGGTTGTGCAAGGGGCATGCAGTTTGGGCGTACACTCGTGGCTGAGTTGGGTGGTACCAGCTTGGAGGTAATATCAGGGGGAAAACCGCTGTACCATGCCGCCGCGGCGCTAGCCAGTAATGGGTTAGCTGCATTGTTGGATATGGTGCTTGAACTGTTGGCCGCGGTGGGTGTGACTGGCGACGATGCCATACAGGCGGCCTGCGCTTTGGCTGAGGGAACCATAGCCAATATTGGCCGTGAAGGGTTACCAGAAGCGCTAACCGGTCCGGTTGAACGGGGTGATGCAGCCACGGTAGCCAAGCATTTAGCTACGTTGCCCAGCTATCCGTTGATATTGGAAACCTACAAGGCATTAAGCCAACGCGCTTTACAGATGAGTGAGAAAAAAGGTAGTGCAGCCGCTGCTGATATTGCTGTGTTGCACCAGTTATTGGATAATAAAGTAGTATCCGAGAGGTGAGCATTGTGAAAGACGAACGCAAAAGAATGCGTGTAACCGATCTACAAGCGATGAAAGAGCGGGGAGAAGCAATATGCATGCTCACAGCTTACGATTACACGATGGCCCGTTTGCTTGATGATGCAGTAGATGTATTACTGGTAGGCGATTCACTGGGTATGGTGCAGTTAGGGTACGATACTACACTGCCGGTGAGTATGGAAGAGATGATACACCATACTGCTGCTGTTAATCGTGGGCGTAAACATGCACTGTTGGTGGCCGATATGCCTTTTCTTTCGTATCAAGGTGATGTAAATCATGCAGTTATGAATGCAGGCAGCTTTCTGCAGAAGGCAGGTGCCGACGCGGTAAAGCTTGAGGGTGGGCGTACAATGACCGATGTGATCGCCCGGATGGTAGACGTTGGCATACCTGTGATGGGTCACTTGGGCCTTACGCCGCAATCGGTACATAAGTTCGGCGGTTTCAAGGTTCAAGGGCGTACTCAGCGGGCAGCTGAAGCGTTGCATCAAGACGCCCTAGCATTACAGGAGGCGGGCGTATTCTCTATAGTTTTGGAAGGAATTCCTGCCAGTCTAGCAACAGAGCTAACAGCAGCCCTAACCGTGCCCACCATTGGTATAGGCGCAGGTAACGGCTGCGATGGTCAGGTGTTAGTGACTAACGATATGCTGGGCATGTTCGATGATTTTACACCGAAATTTGTGAAAAGGTATGCCAACATTGGCAACCAAATTCGCCAAGCTGCAGCGGCGTATCGGCAAGAAGTACAGAGTAGGAGTTTTCCGGGTCCAGAGCACATATATGCCAGTAAGGCTGACCAGGAGGCGACCAAGCATTGAACGTGGTGCAAACGGTAACGCAAGTGCGTTATGCAGTGGCTGAAGCCCGCAAGCAAGGAGCACGAGTGGGTTTGGTGCCTACAATGGGTGCTTTGCACCAGGGGCATGCGGCGCTAATTGCTGCGGCAGCGGCCGAGTGCGACTTTGTAGTGGTCAGCATATTTGTGAACCCATTGCAGTTTGGTCCTCATGAAGATTACGATAAATATCCTCGGCAATTGTCCAACGATATGGCTTTGTGTAAAAAGCAAGGGGCATCGTTGATTTTTAACCCATCTGTTAGCGATATGTACCCACAAAAACCGCTCACTCACATTGATGTAGATGAACTAACAAATGGTTTATGTGGTGCCTCTCGGCCAGGCCATTTTCGCGGGGTGGCCACGGTGGTAGCGAAGCTGTTTAACATAGTGTTGCCTGATAAAGCGTACTTTGGTCAAAAAGATGCTCAACAGGCAGCAGTGTTGCAACAGATGGTGCGCGACTTGAACTTTCCATTGGAATTAGTGATTGTTCCTACTGTAAGAGAGGCAGATGGCCTGGCTATAAGCTCACGCAACGCATATTTATCGGCCGAGGAACGCGTTGGGGCACTAGTGCTTTACCGGGCGTTACAGCAGGTGGTAGCAGCAGTGGAAACGGGAGAGCGGTCGGTGGCTAAATTGCACGGCCAATTATGCCAAATGATAGCCAGCGAACCGTTAGCCCGGTTAGATTATGCAGAAATTGTTGACGCCAGCACCTTAAAACCTGTAAAGTATGTGACAGGCAGGGTACTTGTAGCCATTGCCGTTTATATAGGCCAAACCCGCCTGATCGATAATGTTGTTATTGAAGCGGGCGGTTAATGGCAACGAAGGTGAAACTATGCTCCGTACAATGCTGAGATCTAAAATTCATAGGGCAACCGTTACAGATGCTAACCTAAATTATGTGGGTAGCATCACTATTGATGAGCACTTGCTGGCAGCGGCCGATATTCTACCGCACGAGCAGGTGCAGGTGGTAAATGTGCACAATGGTGCTCGTTTCGAGACATATGCGATCCCCGGGCCAGCTGGTGCTGGCGATATCTGCTTAAATGGTGCTGCAGCTCGCCTGGCGCAGGCGGGCGACACAGTTATTATTATGGCGTATAGTCAAATGAGTGAAGAAGAGGCACGGCAAACGGAACCGCGCATCATACATGTCGATGCATATAACCGCATTATGAATGTATAGTAGGTCGCACTAACAGAGTGTGTATTTGCTGGGGAGCAAAAAACAACGATATTTTGCTGTTATTATCTACCGATAGGCTAGCACCTGGTGTTTCGTCAAGGGTGGCTAGCCTTATTTCTTTGATGTTATCGAGGCCAAGATGTATTTCGCCATCGAGGCCATGTTGGCTGGGGTTATAAGCTCGTATTACCAACCAATTCCCATCTTCGCTACGCTTTACGCTACTAAGCACAATTGGTAGCGGCCCCACTTGCACCAAACTAAACTCGGCTGATGTATCTGCTGAGCCATTCTTAAGTAGGCGCAAATCGGCAGCGGTAAACACCCTTGGTGGAGTGGAGAAAGGCAAGGCAGACGGTAAAGCTTGCTCCCAACTGCCAGTATGAGGTATTAAGGCATATGAGAAATCAAATTGCTCTGGCGTGGCACCTTGTTGTTGGCGGGTTACAGAACGGTACAAAGTAAGGGCGATGGTGCTGGCTGGAGTAGGTTTTATCTCATATTCGTACAAGCCAGGCGTGGCTATGGCCAAACCGTAGTGAGTGTTGCTAATATCTACAAAGCCCAACATGGGATATATGCCGGACTCTGTTGTTCGCGGCAGATCATGCGGAGTGTTGGCGATTATAGCAAATGGTTGTGCCACATGGTAAACCGCCCTGGGTATACCCGCACAAAATAGGGCGCGTAGGCGATGGTTAGTGGCGCTGGTTTGCACGATGGTTTGTACTTCGACTCTCGTGGTATGCTGCCGCAACGTGATGTATGATGTCAACTCGCAACTGACCAAATGTTCATCTCGTTTGCAGCCTTGTGGGTGAAGACCGGCAGGCAAGTTCAACGTATTTTTCACTTGGATGGTACCAACAAACATACCGTTCTCCACAATAGTGAGCTGCGCTTGGGTAGTATGGGTAGTGATAAGTTTGTCTTGCTCAGGGGGCTGGTAGCAGGTAAGAGTGCCAATATCACCGCCATCTTCAAAAACATTGCAGTTGCCGTAAACATAACCGCTGCGTTTATCCTCTATGCGTAAGGCCCCATTTGATTTAACACTCACGCGCAAAAAACGATTCTCTAGTATGTTACCTGCGGCAATTGATTCACCTAAAAAGTAAGGGCGATTGTCAGTCGGCATTATCCGCAAATGACGATACCCTGTGGCGGGTAATTCAACGGGGAATGAAACTGTGCTG
>CAYMKM010000116.1:0-5840 GCA_964390985.1 uncultured Clostridia bacterium
CCGTACCCCACCAAACTGGCTGGAGGGAGTTTGCTTAGCACAGCAAGAGCAGCATGTAATATTGCTCATTCTAGTGGCGGCTGACTAATAACACCACCCGCCCGGCAAAGAAGTGGTAGATTTTCTAGAAACCCCATATTTTCTAAGGCCGTTTTGCGCATTTTGGCTTAACCAATGTTCGATTCGCTGTGGTTTCCAAGAAATGTCACACTTCCACCCGCCCCCTTCCCACCATACCCGGTACATCCTCCAACCTCATTTCACCAATGAAAGAGAACAACAGTAAAACCTGTGGGTATGTGGGCAAGTCGTTGAAAAGAACGAGGCCGCATAAGCCTCGTTCAAAACAAAAAGACTTGTCCAAGTTGTTGTGGAGTCTGTGGTTAACCCGGATGGTTAACCATGGAATCCATCATCAACGACATACCCACAGGTTGCCCTCCTGAATTCCACTAACCACTCGCTTTGGCAGCGGTTGGCCCAACAGCGCCACCCGCGCAGCAAAGAAGCGGTAGATTTTCTACTAACCTCATATTTTTTGGGCCGGTTTTGCGTATTTTGGCTTAACCGATGTTCGATTCGCTGTGGTTTCGAAGAAATGTCACACCTACGCCCACCCGTCCGTCCAGCCGCCCCAGCTTCGCGACACCCACCCGCACCACCCCCGCCCCGGTTACATCCTCCATACGCCACCCCCCCGCCCCCCAGCATCAGCACCCCCCAGCCCCCGCCCCGGTTACATCCTCCATACGCTACCCCCCCGCCCCACCAGCACCAGCACCGTCCACACCCCGCCCCACCACCCACACTGGCCACAACTGCATTACGGGACGGCGAGCTCAGCCGTGGCGCACGGCCAGCTTTACTCGACTTACTCGACAACGCCCATCGGCTGAAGCGACCGGTTCGGCCGCCACGCGGCCAAACCGCGAGTGAAAGATCGCCGTCCCGTTCGGACCGAGCGCGCAGTCGGTCCGAACCAAACATATCCTGAAAGGGCTTTTCACACGAACTGCGAATTCCCGCATAGACCAATAACCCGGGAGGCATTCATTTATGAGCACTAGCAATGAACGTAATTTGCGAATAGGTGTTGGTTCAGTAGACATCACGCCACAAAAAACACTACCAATGCAAGGGTTTGCCGTACGCAAAGGCCTTTCCACAGGCGTATATCAACCTATATACGCCAAAGCCATGGCTTTAGATGATGGGCAAAACCAAATAGTGATTATCTGTGCTGATCTGGCCCTTTGGGGTAACAAGAATATAGGCAGCATAAGGGAAGCCCTGCAACAACAGTTTGGCTTAACCCCAGCTCAAATAATATTCAACGTCACCCACACCCACTGTGGCCCCGTAATACATGACGAAGAGTATGCCCAGTCGTTGGTAGCCAAAACTATCGATCTAGTTGGCAATTGCCTACAATCCAAAGTAGAATGCAAGCTGTTTTTTGGGCGAGGCAGCGCTGAAATGGGCGTCAGTCGTCGAGGTAAATCACGTGACGGCAGTATATTTTGGGGTCTGAACCCATATGGCCCCGTCGACCGAGAAGTAGTAGTTCTCAAAGCGGTTGATATGCAAGGTAAAACTGTAGCGGTAGTTGCCAATTATGCCTGCCATCCATCCACAATATCCGGCTATTTAATTGGCGGCGATTATGCTGGATTCGTTACCGAAACTCTGCAAAACGAATTCCCGGGTGCCACCGCATTTTTCATACAAGGTGCCGGCGGCGATGTAAAGCCAAACCGTTCAAAAGCAGATAACCCCCGGTTGTTTGATTACGATGGCGGCCCCGAAGCACCAAAAGCGATGGGCAAAAAAATATCCGACGCCGTCCTGGCCGTTTTAGCGCAACCAATGCAGGAAGTGTCCGGCGCCGTTGAATCAAAACTTGATGTAGTCCAGCTACCTTTGTTTATCCGACCCATCGATGCCGATACACCTACCAAATTCCAAGGCCGGACCAGACGGTTAGCCCGCTATGCAAAACTAATGCTGGAATCAATGGATGAAAACGGCAATTACTTGCAAACTAAGCCGTGCGAAGTATATGTAGTAAAAATCGGACCGGATTTTCTATTGGTAGGGTTAAACGGCGAAATATGCGTGCGTATAGGCCTACGTATAAAAGCTCAGCTACTACCAAAAATGGCGCTGGTAGCTGGGTATACTGGTTTACACATCGGGTATGTTCCATCCATGGATATGATACCTGAACAAGGTTACGAAACTGGCGTCCCTTATAGCCTTGAGGTAGAAGATTTCCTAGTTGATAAGGTTATTGAGCTGGTGGAAGAGTAGCCTATTCCCCTTCTGCCATTGCCTCTATCATAAATTGTACGTGCTCTTCAAAAGGCACACCCAATTCGCTTGCCCCTGCAATCATCTCGTCACGGTTGCAGGTGCGAGCGAATGCTTTATCTTTCATCTTCTTTTTCACCGAACTTACCTTTACATCGGCTACTAGCTTAGATGGACGGACTAATGCTACGGCCGTAATGAATCCTGTCAACTCATCCACTGCATACAACACCTTGGCCATTAGCGTGCGCCGTGGCACCTGCGTATAGTTGGCATGCCCCAAAACGGCCTCCACAATATCTTCTGCGTACCCTTTCTCACGCAAAATGCTGGCCGCCACCATTGGGTGCTCTTCCGCCGTAGGATGCAACTCATAATCCATATCGTGCAACAACCCGGTTACTGCCCATTTTTCTTCATCTTCGCCGTATTTGCCAGCATAAGCACGCATGCAGGTTTCTACCGCTAGTGCATGCTTTAGCAAGCTCTCGCTCTTAGTATAAGTAGTTAACAACTCCCAGGCTGCCTCTCTCAAGCAAGTAACCTCCCCATAAATTCATCCAATGCCGCATAACAATCTGCCAAACTACCTTCGTTAGTTATTACGTAATCAGCAGCGGCTGTATCCAACTGGGTTTCTGTTGGGTCGTTCTCATACTCCAAATGATAGCCCGACCGTTGACTACGCACCTGCTGGCTGGCTTTTATCCGCAAAGCCACCCCACCCCGGCTCTTAAAGAAATCCCATTCATTGGCGAAACGGGCATCGGTAATAACCAACCTCATATCAGCGGGCAACGCCGCTTTCCCAGCGTCAACTTCCGCTTGTGCCTCTACCCCCAGGGCCCGCCGCCACAAAGCCTTCGGAAACACCAATGGATCTATCTCACGCATTTTAACTCCAATTTGAATCAAAAGGCCACGATCCTTACCCTGCATACCAAAGACTTGGCGAGCAATCTCGTACACCGGGCGCGCCAATTGGCCTTTTTCAAACCCATAATGCTCTACTAAGTAATCAGCGGCAGTATCCTTACCGGCACGCTGCCGCCCCATAATAAACACACATATACCCACTAATTCTCCACCTTCGTTATCCTTTACTCGCTGGGCTGATAGTGACCATTGTATTCTGTGCCCTCACCCGCTTAGCTATTTTATTTAAAAAGCTATGCAACATGGGCACCATCTTCTTAAACTCAATTAAAAATCCGTCATGGCCAAAGATACTTTCTATCTCTGTATACTGAACATCCTTCCCCTGAGCTTGCAAAATGGCTACTACCTCTTTTTGCTGCCAGGTAGGGTATAAAATATCGGATGAAACACCAATAACTTGAACCGGACATTCAATCAACCCAAAAGCATCCTCATACGACGCGTGACCCAGCCCAATATCGAATAAATCCATGGCTCTAGTTAAGTAAAGATAAGTATTAGCATCAAAACGATCAACCAACTTACGTCCCTGGTAGTGCAGGTAACTCTCCACTTGAAACTGCGTACCAAAGTGAAATAGGTCCCTAAATTTAGCGTTCATTACATCACGGCCAAACTTCATCATCATTGATTCATCGCTTTGATAAGTGATCATCCCCAGCATACGAGCGGTAGCCAACCCTTGCTCCGGGCCAGGTGTCCCATAATAATCGCCACCCAGCCAAGCGGGATCGGTAACAATAGCCCGCCGCATTACCTCGTTGTAAGCTATGGACTGAGCAGACGAACGCCCCGGCATAGCAATGGCGATAACCGCCTCAACCATCTGCGGATACTCCACCGCCCAAGTAAGCGCCTGCGCTCCACCCATAGAACCGCCAGCAATGCAATGTAACCGCTCAATGCCCAAATGCTCAATTAGGTGCTTTTGCGCTCTAACCATATCGCGTATCGTGACTATCGGAAAACGCATTCCGTATGGCCGTCCAGTATGCGGGTCAATGCTAGCTGGCCCACTGCTACCTTGGCAACCACCTAAAACATTGCTACAAATAATGAAGTAGCGATCAGTGTCGAACACCCGCTGTGGCCCTACCAGCGGCTCCCACCAACCTTCTTCCTTATCATCGGCACCGTGGCTAGCGCAATGTGCATCGCCAGTCAGAGCGTGCTCAATTAGAATAGCGTTGCTTTTATCGGCGTTCAACTTACCATATGTCTCGTAGACCAGTGTGATTGGCCCAAACTGGAGACCGCTATCTAAAGTGAACGTCCCGTCTTCGGCAAATGTAGCGTAGCGGGCGTATGGTCTATTTTTTCGCTTTGGAAAAGCGCTGGCCGGCGCCTTAGTATCATCCTTCATAATTCCCGCTCCTTAGCTAAATTGCCTTGCGCAAAGCCTGATCCAAATCGGCTTTAATGTCTGCGCAATCTTCCAAGCCAATTGATAAGCGGACTAAATCATCGCGCACGCCACTCTCGGCCTGTTGCTCCGGCGTCATTTGCCCATGTGTGGTGGAAGCGGGGTGAATCACCAGCGATTTAGCATCACCCACGTTAGCCAACAATGAGAAAAGACGCAGCTCGTTAATGAATTTACGCCCTGCTTCTCTACCGCCTTTTATGCCAAAAGTGATCATACCGCCCGCACCAGCCGGCAAGTACTTCTTCGTCAACTGATAAGACGCATGATCAGGTAAAGCCGGGTAACGCACCCAACTCACTTGCGGGTGTTGCGTTAAAAACTTGGCTACCTCCAAGGCGTTTGCTGTATGCCGTTCCATGCGCACCGACAGCGATTCTAAGCCCTGCAAAAACAGAAAACTGTTGAAAGGTGAAAGAACGCCGCCTAAATCACGCAGTAACTGTAACCGCGCCTTAGCAACGTAAGCTGCGGTGCCGAACTTCTTTGTATAAACCATACCGTGGTAACTTTCATCAGGCTCTACTAATTCGGGATACTTGCCATTCTCCCAGTTAAATTTGCCCCCATCAACAATGACCCCGCCAATGGAGCTACCGTGGCCACCTATCCATTTTGTCGCCGAGTGCACCACCACATCGGCCCCCCACTCCAGGGGACGGCACAAGTATGGTGTGGCAAAAGTGTTGTCGATTATCAGCGGTACGCCCGCTTCATGCGCAACTTTAGCCACAGCTTCTATATCAAATACATCCAACCCGGGATTAGAAATTGTCTCGCCATAAATAGCCTTGGTACGTGGGGTAATAGCCCTTCTGAAGTTCTCCGGATCACTTTGATCGACAAAGATCACCTTAATACCCATTTTGGCCAATGTAATAGCGAACAGCGTATAAGTGCCCCCGTATAAATTGGCCGAGGAGACTATTTCATCGCCAGCAGAGGCTATATTTAAGATAGCGTAAAAAACGGCGGTCATACCCGAAGAGACTGCCAAAGCACCTGCACCACGCTCCAAGGCGGCCATTCTATCTTCAAAGACCTGCGTAGTTGGGTTGGAAATCCGAGTGTATATATCGGCATTCTCTATCAGGGCAAAAACGTTAGCTGCATGATCGGCATCGCGAAAAACATACGATGTTGTTTGATAGATGGGCACAGCCCTAGC
>CAYMKM010000117.1:0-5793 GCA_964390985.1 uncultured Clostridia bacterium
TTTGTACCTACTGGAGTTCGCACAGTGAGTGTAACAATACCACCAGATAAAGCCACCCCATCAATACTAGCATTTACTGTAATTTGGATATCTTTATCTAACCGTTGGGTTTGGACAAAGGCAGTAATATTACCCATAACAGCCGGAGGTTGTCCGGGTGCACCAATGGCGGCAGCAGCATCAACTCGCCCACGTCCGTAACGGAAAGGATTACCATCACCAACTGGCGTTGCTGTGGCCAAGATTTGCTCCCGCACCTGCCTGTTATTCCAAGAACTATTGTACGCCCAAACCAAAGCAGCTACTCCGCTCACATGAGGTGCTGCTGCCGAAGTACCACTTATGGAGCGATACGCGTTTCCGCCGGTCCACGTGCTAACAATATCAACACCGGGTGCCATTATTTCTAAGGCCGATCCGGTGGCAGAAAAGCTAGCGCGGATATCATAATAATCGACTGCTCCTACCGCAATCACTGGCGCATAAGCTGCTGGGTATTCTACATTATCGCTTTGGCCTGGTTTATTGCCACCATTGCCAGCCGCAGCTACCAGCAGTAAACCTGCATCATAAGCGTCTTCCACTGCTTCACGTAACGCTTGTGACTCTTTTTTTGTACCTAGACTTATATTTAATATCTGTATGTTGTTTTCTACTGCCCACTGAATGCCATCAATAAGAGCACTCACCGTTCCAATACCATAATCATCCAGCACTTTAACCGAGTAAAGCCGAGCGGCTGGTGCCACTCCCCAAACGCCGGTATCGTTATCTAAGGCGGCAATAATGCCTGCCACATGCGTACCGTGTCCATAAATATCGTTTAGTGCACTGCCTTCAATACCTATAGCTGTATAGCTTTTTGTTAAATCAACCATTAAGTCTCTGTGAGCAGCATCTATTCCTGTATCTAAAACAGCTACTCGAACTTGGCGACCGTCAGTTTGCTCCCAAACCAATGGTGAGTTGATATGTGTAATATTCCAAGGCATATATGTTTGTAAAGAACGAGTTGGAGCATCATTTTCAGCAAAACGAATACCCTTTTTTTGTTTTAGGTCAGCAAGCTTGCCTTCGGGTAACTCGACAAGCACCGCCCTGATACGTGAGAAATGCTTTAATTGCTCGCCTTTTACGGCGGCGAGCGCTGGCGCTACCTCATCGTACTGTTCGTATCCGAGCAACACCTGTTCAGCAGCCACTGGCATTGCTGTAACTAGCAAGCATGCTAGCACCATAACACCGATGATTTTTATTCGATGCATTACACGACCCCCCCTTGGCTACCTATTCCGCGATAAAAAGGCAGACGAGAATAGCCTGCCCCGCGCCCCCGGATATTTTCTAGTTCCGTATCTATAACCTATTTCCTTCTATTTATGGTTTATCTTGGTTTTAGAAGTATTGTGTCCACTGACCAAATATGGCAGTGCCACTGTAAGTCGAGTTATTACTAGGGTATCGAGCATCGTAACGTGCGTGTAAATCAAACGATGAACGCTCACCTAATTGCCAGCCAATTGTAGTACGCACCTGTTGCCTAGTATCTATATTGCCACTGAGTGCATTCCGGAATGAATAGGTGACTTCTGCCTCCAAATTAAATTGATTAACCTGATGCGTAGCCAGCCAGCGTGTGCGCCCACTCGTCGCCTCCGCTTCCCAACTGTATTCATTGGTAATAGCTAACGAACTATTACCTATGCGTCGCTGAATAGATAACGCTAGGCGATGACCTTGCGGCAGTGCTTCTAAGGGCACGTTCTCAGTAGCGGAATTAGGATCATTTGTAGGTTGCTCTAGTAAACCTCGTATTAAGGAACCATCCACTTGCCAACCGACGTTTGCCCAGCGTAAGCCATGTACAACCTGCTGATTTCTAGTTGCTTCCTCACCCCGCTCAGCAAACTGGTACCAACCAGCACGGTAACTCCAACCACCAAACAAAGGTATGCGTATAGTGCCACCGTACCCTTCTTCATAATTAGTTGCTGTAGCCAACTTACCCGAAGATGCAAAAACATCCCAATTAATGCCTTGAGGTGGTTGATACTCCACCGCTGCTTTTACTTTGTGATAACGGGAACTACCTATATTTTGCTGCCGGTTCTGCCCTTCTAAAATTACACTGCCCTCCAGATAGGGCAAGAATAATGGCATGTTCACCTGTCCTCTAATAAACGAAGTGCGAGATGAAGACGTACCATCACGATATGTTTCGCTCTCTCGCCACAACAACCGCCAACCACTACTAGATGTGACACGCCCAGCATCAAGACGCCAATCAACCGCTTGTTGGGGTCGGTTTTCACCAGGTGCCCACCGTTGCTGTTGCCAACTCATATGCAAATTTAATGGGGTTTTACTAGCCAAACTGGTAGCTAGTTTAGTTTGTGCCAGCAACACACCGGGTTTAGGTACTCCATACTGCGCTAGCACACCACGATGCTCAGCTGTCATTTCCCACGCGCCAATACGCTGAGTCAATAAAAGACCCGATGTATACTGACGCCATACTCCATCGAGTCCGCTCCCACCATCCAAACCCACACTCCAACCTAATAGAGTGTTATCTAACACGTATGTGAGTACATGCTCGGCTTTCTCCCGTATGGCACCCGCCTCAACCGCCTTGCTAGCCTTTGCGTCTTCAGAACGCCATAACGTATTAAGACGGCTATACCAAGGCCCACCCAAATGCTGCTCATACCCAGCAGATAATCGGCGATAGCCAATAGTGGTCAAAACTCGACCCGGCGCTGACCAACCTGAGGGAGTAACAAGATAATCGAAACCAGCTGTACCACGCTCGTTTTGCCACTCACCTCCCACTTGCCAAGCAGGTATATACTCAGCGTCAGTCTCCTCTTCCTGACTGCTAGTACTGAGCCAAGATGCAAATAACATCATTTCAGGTCGAGGCTGCCAGCTAATACCCGCACCATACATACGCTGGTACTCTGGTACGTCATCACTCGGATCCTGAGAGTCAGGTGGTATAAATACTAGCGGATTCTCATCTTTTGTATGCTCACTACCAACTATTACATCAAAATTAACCGAACCCGTACGCCAATGGCCAGCTACCAATGCTATACGGCGACTCACTTCGCTAACATATTCATATTCAATTGTGATTAAAGCAGTCTCCAATACCGGTTCGCGGAAGGTTATCACGCCAGTATCGTAATCTATTTGATAATCTACCCCACGTAACACTGGTGCTTCATCTATTTTCACCGTTTCTGAGTGGGGTACAATCGGTAATCGATAATAATTAAGCAGATAAGGGCCTGTTACACCCCGACCTGGTAACTCCTCGCGAAAAGGTAGGCCGACGGGTTCGCCATATGCGCCACTCAGTGATACACCCCTTTGAGGATTGGTATTCACATACCCTTGCACCCCAGTTAAACACCGTTCCAATTGCAGTAACCCTACTCCATTTGTTTCAAACAAATGAGTACCGGCTAAAAGTTCGTTCCTGCCCTTATTTATAGCTATAGATAAACGCTCCGCAGGTGGCAACTGTGAATCAAAATGACCTTGTAGTTGCCAGCCTAAGCCAAGCGGGCCAAAAGCAGAAAAAGAGAGGCCTTGGTTGAAATGACTACCCGGTACGAGTGCAGAATCTATAAAATAAGCAAGTGCATTACCTTTAACACCTACTGTAGACAACTCTAATTGATAACGACCATGAAAGGCCAAACCGTCATCTTCAGACGCCCACGATGTAGCGGCTGTAGCACATTCAAGGGCCAACAAAATGAGCATAATCCTTATTAACATGCTTCGACCCATTAGTTTTCCTCCCGGCTGCACTTTTCTTCGCCAGGTTGCGTAGCTCCTAGCGGTGCATGCAAACACTTTCTAGGAAAAATGTCGATATATGCCTGCCAACGTATTTTTTCACATATTTTTAACCTTTTTTTCTTAGGATTAGTACTTTCTTTATGATAGACTCCAGTCGATGGGATCATTAAAGTACCCAGCGGGATGTTGCTCGTCCCACTTAGTTCGACCACTTATTTTGTGGAAAATACATAAAAAGGGGAATGCCCAATGATTTGTCCATTGAAAAATCACGAAGTTAACCCCAGCCGTTGCCTTTTATGCACCCATTTTGGCGGCTTTCGTAACCAAGGTGTTTTATGTTTTCGAGCAAATCGGTGGATACAATACAAAATAGTACGCAGCAACTGGTTCAATTAACTTAAGTTTAGACGCTTGATTTTTCTGCCACTGATAAGTATATCCAGCTGCAGCGCTTCGCCAAAGTTTTCTACTTGCGCTAATGATAGTTGCAGTTGCGTTCGCAAACTACCGAGCTGTCCCTTAGTTTGTACATTGCCTGCAACTAGACCATCTACAAGTGTTATTGGTAAGCTATACCCGCTCATGCGCAGCAGAGAAGAAAACGGTTCGTCCTCCACTTTCATGTTCAGTTCCAACTGTGGCGCGCTACTCACCCCCGCGACCTCTCCTTGTAACCACCAGGTACCACCTTCTACGGTTGTGGCAACCAAGCCTGTGCTAGATACAACATCGTTGACCAAACTAATTGGCCCCTTCGCTTCCGTTAAAACTAGTGATCCTCTTTTTATATTTTGCGCCACAACATCACCCTGAAAAACAGGTTCTGCTAAAGAACCGTTTAAATGACCGCTACCCGATAATACCCCTCGCCAATTATTAAAAGCTGCTGGCAAATGTGGTATTTCTTCTAACGACCAATTGCTTACATGTATATCCAGATCCATATCTTTGCCCTCAACTGATAACCAACCATTTAAAACTAGCGAACCTGCATTCAGGTACACCTTGGTATGGTCGAAATGTAGGCGATCATTCTCCCAGCGAAACTTCCCTTGTAAACCATCAAGGGATGTATCAAATATACTCACTTGCCGCATACCAATGTTACCGCTTACCATGATTTTTCCTAAAGGTCCAGCAAAGGCTATATCACCATCGATTTCGCCCTCAGCTGGTAATGTTATGTTTAAAACCGCTAATAGTTGCTCCGCTCGCCCTCGAGTACTATGCAAATCGATGTTTAAAGAAGGGTTGCCACCAGCGCGGTTTACTAATCCAGCCAGGCGATAAATAGCTTGGTCCTTTTTTATTACGACTTCTTTAAAGATTGTTTCTTGATTTGTAATCATCACCTGCCCGCAGGCATTATCTACGGCTTGTTCCCACAGCGTCCCGTGGCGAAGTGTAAGCCAACCTGACAGCTGCGGGTTAGCTACCGTACCAGTTACATTACCAGTAAAGGTGCTTTGACCACTAATACCCCATGTATTAACTACTGGTATGGCGGCAGGAAGCTCCAGATTCCTAGCATTTACCGACAAATTTAAGCCTTTTCCCGTGCCATCGCCTTTGATTACCACTTCTCCTTGATTATTCTTTGCTCGCAATAAAGTTAAATGCCACTTATCCGTAGATGTATAGCCCTTTGCGGTTATGTGTTGCCAAATGGCATGTTCGCCAGTGGCATCAACCAGTATTAAACTGCCTTCCCGTAGGGTAAATCGTAATTGTGGAAAGGTGATTTCTGTATTGGCAAGAGAAGGACGCTTCGGATATGACGTTGGCTGTCCATTTTGTTCAGATTGATTTTCGGCCCCCAACAGTAGCGTGCCACGTGGTGCTATTACATCGACACTACTTATAGCAGCTGTGCGGTTACCCCATAACAAAGCTGGTAAATTTAGGTGTAACACTATTTTGGGTATGTACATAGGGCCAGCTAAACTTACAAATCCGGTTTGGTCATTTTTCGTCGTA
>CAYMKM010000118.1:0-5785 GCA_964390985.1 uncultured Clostridia bacterium
AAATCCATATCACCCATACGGTCAATGGATATGGCATCAGTGCCGACACCTTTAATACCCAGGCTCACAACATAACGAGCAGCTTCTAGCGTTAAGGCCGGGAAGTTGGCGAAGTAGGCCGATTGCCCCCAATATTGTGCCCAACCAGTACGTAATATCAGGTAATCTACTTGTGGCAAGTATAGTTTGTAGGGTTCAAGATGTTGTAGGTCAATATGTGTTAAAGTTTCGCTACTAAAATCGGCTAGAAGCGCCTTGCCATAAAAGTACGATACCGGGTAGGTATCCAGAGTTCTTCCTTTATCTAGCATGTGTGAGGGTGCATCCATATGTGTACCAGTGTGGCTATACATACTTAACAACTTCTCGGCGAAACCGCTGTTAGCCACCGTATTGGCCAAGACTAATTGCGGTGGCTTAGTCCCCGGGAAGACTGGCATATCAGGTTTAATGGCATGAGACAAATCAATTATTTTCAGCCCAAGGCTCCTTAATAGCGGGTGGTTCTAACCAACAAGGGGTCGGCGTAAAGATCGCTGGTCGATGAGGCATTGTAGTAATTGCCGCCTGCATTGTTCCATAAGCAGTTATTGCTGATAATGAAGCTGTGAGTGCTGGGCAAATTATTAGATATACCCACTCCGGGCCCGGCGGCACTGTGAGGTTTTGTGTTAATGATGATGTTATTGCGTACCAGCGTTACATAGCCTGAACCCGGTGCTGGCGAACTATAAACAGTTTTATGGGCTATAGCTGCACCGTAACAGTCATCAAAAATGTTGTGTTCAATAAGTGCATTGTGAAAACCGTTTAGCACTATACCCCCTACCCACGAGCCACTACCATTAAGACCACAATCGTAGATTGTATTATGATGAATATGCAGGTTTAACGTTTGCTCTTTGGGGTAGAGGTTACCGTGGCCAAAAACCCAGATGGCGGCATAAGCTGTTCTATATATGGTGTTGTTGTATATTTCAATATCGTCCATGGCAAAACCGTTCGATTCTTTTTGAACCTCAATGCCTGCTCCGCCTTCATTATTAGAGGTGATCACGTTATGGTGCAGTTTGGCATGATTTGAGTTGTATAAACGCAGACCGCTGTTAGTGCGGCAGGTAATCTTGTTATTATAGGCTTCAATATTAGTAGATTTTATAGCGTATAAACCATCGTGGCCCAAGCGGTAAATAATATTGTCGTGATATTTTAGGTTGTTGCTTAAGGTGAATTTAACCCCGTCTCCGTGGTTATCGTGCAAGTACATATGGTGTATAGACACATTCGAACAGTATTTGAAGTAAAAAAGGTTATGATACCCTTTGCCGCTGGATACTTGCTTATTTCCATCTCTGTTGCCGTCTATTTCAAATCCGCAAATAACAATATCGTGGTCGCCGGTTGCTAGGCTGCCAGCGGTGAGGTTTTTATTGGATATCATTGCCTTCTCTATTGGCCAGGAAACACTATTTGCCAGCTTAATAACGGCGGTAGAGTCGCCAGTTAGTGTAGTGTTACTACTTATTCTCACTGTATCGTTTATTACATAGGTAAATGGACCCTTCAGATACACGGTGGTAATTTGTGGGTCTTGGGCAGCGTAATCAAGCGCATTGTTAATTTGGATATGGTCATCAAGGCCATCGCAGTTAAAATCGCCGCTGCCATCGCCAGCCACATATACAGTGGTGCTGGTTAAAGCTAAGCATGGTACCGTGAGTATACTGATGGCGGTAAAAATCACCAGTAACGAAAAACCGAGTTTTTGCATTATACCCACTCCTGTTATGGAAGGCAGTGATGGCCGGGCAATTATTATTTTAACCTGCATATGAAATATTGTCTATGACAGAGCCCAGTGCTATGCTTGGTTTTAAAAATTTGCAGAGGAATTCTGTGCTGCCCTGGCGAAGCGTATAAATTAAACTACTAGTATCTTTGAATAATAAGAGGGGGTTACATATGAAGTTCTCAAGGGTAGTTGCAGCACTAGTAATGCTGACATTAATTGTGGGTACACAAGTAGGGTTGGCCCAAACTGAGTTGTCTTGGTACTTTTGCTGTGCGCAGACTGAACGCGCCGAAATGTTTAGCAGATGGGCGCGCGAGTTCGAAAGCCTTAATCCGGGTGTTAAAGTAAATGAGTTGTATCCATCTACAGATGGTAGCGCTTATTACGATAAGGTAAGTGTATCAATTGCTGGCGATATGGCACCCGATGTATTTTGGGCTGGCAACGGGCTGTGGGCTTATGCGGATATGCTAATGCCGTTAGATGATTTGTATAAAACTGAGCCTATTATCAAAGAAATTGTGGATGTGATGATTGATGCTCACCGCTGGAAGGGTAATATAATTGCTGTACCATTTGGTGTAAACGCCCATGCCTTTTTCTATAACAAGGATCTCTTCAACACAGTCGGTGTCAATATGCCCAAGGACTGGACATGGAATGACGCTATAGCAATAGGTAAAAAACTTACTGCTGATCTAAACGGCGATGGCAATCCAGATCGGTGGGGTTTGGGTATCAGTGATAGTGGATGGTCTGCTGTTACCTATGGTGGCAATGTTTATTCGAATGATTTACGCAAGGTAATGATTGATAACCCAGTTACTACTGCTGGTATACAAATGACTGCTGATTTAATGAGTGGTAAAACAGGAGCTTACTATACGCCAGGTGCTTTTCCGTTGTCGTACAACGCTTTTGTTGCTGGCACACTAGGGGCCCATGGACTTGGTGTGTTCCAAACACCTATGGTAACCAGGGACGCTGATTTCGATTGGGATATTGTTTTGTATCCTAAGTTGGAAGTGGATAAAAAGTATTACCGCACCAGCTATTTTGCACAAGAAGCGTGGGTTATTTACAAGGGAACCAAGCATCCTGAGTTGGCTAAAAAGTTCCTGGCCTTCATTATGCAAAAAGATAAGATGGGCGAGTTTGCTGGGCAGGGTGCTATTATTCCCACACAACCTAGCGTAGCTAGGCGTTCGTTCCTAACCATGAACAGTAAAGTTAACATGCAGGCTTTTACAGATACGCTAAACTACTATAAAAATACTGAGCGGCAACACCCAACCAATATGCGTGTTGATTCGTTCGCACCTTGGGGTTATATAATAAGTGGTCGAGTACCAGCGGCAACAGCCGTTCCTGAACTTGCTCGTCAGATGCAGGTTGTAGTAGATGAGTACTGGGCTAGATACGATAATTAATTTAATTAGAATTTAATATTTGCATAAATGGCTAAAGAGCGCCGCGACAATATATCGCGGCGCTTTTGATGATGTATTGGGGAAAATAATACACATACGCCGAAGGAATTTGCGGGAACGTATGGAAATATTACCGCAAACGCTGTCTGTATTTCCCAAAGATACCTGACGCGTAGGAGGTGTAGAATGTCTAAAAACACAGTTCGGTTAAAAGATATAGCCAAAGCCAGTAATGTATCTATCTCCACAGCGTCAAGGGCTCTTCGGGGAGACCCACAAATTGCTAGCGAAACGCGTAAACGCATTATTGCAGAGGCCCAACGACAAAAGTATAAAGCGGTAAGAAGTTCATTCGCCATAAGTACAGGAGCTGGGCAGATCGATGCTATTGGTAAACGTTTGGCAGTTATCATCCATGGAGGTTGGATACGCTCCTTCTTTGCTGAATCGTTAGTAGAGATGGCAAGGGTTTGTGAACAATATAATTTAGAAAATACATTTGTTCCAGTGGATGCGGACATTCCACTGGCTGATAGTCTGCAAAAAGTGCAAGACATGAATCCGGATGCCATTATTGTTATGACTTGGGAAGATTTAAACGAGACCCATGGTGAGTTGGTAAATAGCATTAATGTACCAGTGATACTATTCAACCGTTATATTGCCGGAATTAGCAATGCAGTTACGCTAGATGATTATGCAGCGGGCATACACATGGCCCGCCATTTATACGGACTAGGACATCGCCGGATAGCTCATTTACAGGGGCCACCTGATTCACCTAGTGCACGTGAACGTATACAAGGTATTCGCGGTGAGTTGGAGAGGTTAGGTTGCTACGACCCCGCTCTTTTTGGTCAGGTAGACCGCCGCAATTTAGTAGATTCCATTCAGTTGTGTGTACAGCAGTTTATTAGTTCAAGTAACCCCGCTACAGCTATTTGGGCCTATAACGATGCTGCAGCGGCCATTGTATATACCTCTTTACGTGGAGCCGGGTATGATGTTCCCGGTGATATTTCCGTTGCTGGTTACGATCATATGGAACAGGTGCGCAATTTAAACCTGACCACTTTCGATTATAGATATTCAGATATGGGCCGAGTAGCGGTAAATATGGCATTAAATTTGATGCAAGGCAACGTTAACGGGCCAATACGTTCCTGTGTAGTTCCTGCGTTCATAGCTGGTCAAACCACAGCACCCGTATTACAGTTCGCTAAGTGCATGGATGGTAAATAAGGAGGGTTTAAATGAGATTCACCAACAAAATAGCAGTGACATTAATAATACTTGTGTTGTTAGTGGGTACGCAAGTAGGCATGGCCCAAACTGAGTTGACCTGGTTTTTTTGCTGCCACCAAAGTGAACGCAATGAGATGTTTAATAGATGGGCTCGCGAATTTGAGAGCCTGAACCCTGGTGTTACTGTTAACGTAATGTGGCCCTCAGACATGAATTATTACGATAAAATTAGTGTATCCATCGCTGGTGATATGGCGCCCGATGTTTTTTGGGCAGGTAATACATTGTGGAATTACGCCGATTTAGCCATGCCACTTAATGATTTGTATAAATCGGAGCCGACAATTAATGAGATAACATCGGTCATGATTCAAGGTCACCTGTGGAAAGGCAACTTAATTGCCATTCCCTACGGTGTTAATGCTCATGTATTCTTTTATAACAAAGACTTGTTTGGTACTGTTGGCATAAGCATGCCTAAGGATTGGACCTGGACAGAGGCTATCACCATGGGTAAAAAATTGACTCTAGACATAGACGGCGATGGTAGGATAGACAGATGGGGTCTATCATTTAGTGATGCGTTCAGACATGCTATCACCTATGGCGGCAATGTTTACTCGGAAGACTTACGCAAAGTGATGATTGATAACCCCGTAACAATTGCAGGAGTGCAATTGACTGCAGACTTAGTTACTGGTAAATTGAATGCGTATCTTACCGGAGGGTCATCTACTGTCGCATACGCAGAGTTTATAAATGGTAAATTAGGTGCACCGGCACTAGGCGTTTTCTCTACTCCTGGGATAAGAAAGGATGCACAATTCGATTGGGATATTACTATGTTTCCCAAATTAGAAGTTGATAAAAAATTCTATCGTACCAGCTACTTCTCACCGGAAGCTTGGATGATTTATAAGGGAACTAAGCATCCGGACCTGGCTAAAAAACTCCTTGTCTTTATAATGCAAAAAGAGAAGATGGGTGAGTTTGCCCAGCAGGGTGCCATTATTCCCACACAGCCTAGTGTAGCTATTCGTTGGTTCTTGAATGTTGACAAGCCAGCAAGCATGAGGGCCTTTACCGATACTTTAACTTACTTTAAAAATAGTGAGCAGCAGCACCCGGTTGGCATTCAGCAAGGAATGTTCACCATATGGAATCAGATGCTTACTGGAAAAACCCCAGCTGCAACGGGTATACCAGAAATGGCTCGGCAAATGCAGATTCGTGTAGATGAGTATTGGGCAAAGCATAATTAATAATAGTATACGGTTGTAGCTATCCGAATAAGGGTGTCTCACAAGTGAGGCACCCT
>CAYMKM010000119.1:0-5544 GCA_964390985.1 uncultured Clostridia bacterium
CTAGGGCTACCCGCCACAAAGGCCGAGGCGGAAATTAAATCACCAAGACCTACTGTAAGCACCGGCTTGGGCACCACTCGAGTGGGCAAATAAGTGACCTCCCAGCCGTTCCAGTTACCCATTCCTGTGCGGGCGAAATCCGGGTCGCCTATAAACTTGGCAATATCTTCGCCCCGCTGCAGCCCCTTATCGGTGTAATCATAATTCAAACCCGCCTCAATTTCCTGGCGGTTACCCACTTTACCGCTAGCTGTACGGCTGGCAGCTAGTGTGGCGGCCAAAACTAACCCGGTGCGGGTTACATCCTGCGGAGCATAACCCGGTTTAGTAAAGGTCAGGTAATAACCTAAATCGTGCAGTTGAATGCGCTGCAATCCTGTGTGACGTTGTAAAACATCCAGCCCTTCCATTACAGCGGCGATACCCTCTTCTTTTTCTACCGCCACCGCTTTGGCCTCGGCGCCTACATTGCGCAAGACAGCGCCCAGTTCAACTTCATTCAACCCTAAGCTATGTACCCGTGGCAAAATGTGATCAATAATTCCCCGTCTAATTGCCGCACTGGCAATACTGGCGAATTCGTAATGCAAGCGCAGCCTGGGGTGCTGCTCGCGTACCGATGCCAAATATTCGCCCACCGGCTTGAGATAATCATCATAGCTAGTACCATCGGGGTAGCGCTCGGAAAGTATATGGAAACCAGAAACAACAAAGTGGCTAAAGTCTCCAGCCTTATTTAAGAAGTTGCGCTGCCACACCGGATCAATCTGTAACCGATTGTTAACGGGGTTCCACGCGGCAATATAACGGTTGGCCCGCGGTGTGGTGATTGTTTCACCACCTATGGTGACTGAATCGCCCGTGGAATACTCTACAATTAAATGCAACGCCTTTATACCCTGCCCAGAAGCTGCATCTACCGGGCTTTTCAGCTCCCCATCGGCCGCTAACACCTTTAAGTTAGGCTGCTTCACAAACAGCTCTGCTAGTTCAATAGTAAGCGGGTTAGCGTACACTACCATGGGAAACCCCATCGGCGACAGAGAGTTGGCCATATTACCAGAGGTGCCGCCCATGCGTAAAAAGTCATAGCCAAGCGTTTCTAGCGCCCAGTTGAAAGTGTCTTCATCCCGAATCATTAATTGCAGTGCCTTACCCCGGCGAAATGAACTAAACAACCCAGCAATAAAATCACGGCGACTGGTGATTTCCACTGGTACATCAGCAGTAGCATCTAGTGCAGCGGCTACAAGCTCCGGATCGGCATTAACAGCCGCAGCCACCTTTTCCGGATTAAAACGGACCAAGCCATCAATAACCGAGTGAATTCCTACTACTACACCTTTGACACCATTGATTGCAGTAAACCCTTGCGTTAAATACTGCTGATAAATGCCGTCCCAACATTTACGGAGTTCCTCTTTGTTATGCATTAACAGTAGCCAACCTCCCGAAAAACCCCGTCCATACTTACAACCCTGTCTCACGGGGTTCATGTCGAGATTATTTTTCTGCATCTCAACCCTATTCCCTGCCGCAAACAACCTTCTCTGGTTTACTCTGCGTCGTCTAGTTCATCCCATTTCCAATTATTGCTCTCAGGTGCTATTGTTACGCCTTGGGCTACGCCCCACAAAGATCTTGGCTGCCGACGTGGCATATGTTGTGACACCAGGTTTCCCAGTTGAAAAATCGTGCGACCTATAGCGGCCCCTACGTCTGCTATATCGCTTCTCACGCATGATGGTGGTGAACAATTGCCTTCCTCATCGTTGGTGCTACACCCTAGCGCCTCCATGAGCGGATCGTAACGTGTGATCCCTTCGGCTAGTGCCACCAAACCGTATAAACCGGCGGCCGCTTTAGCCATTCGCCCCGCTTTACGCCGAGAAGCCCATAATAAGGCAAAGATCCCTGTCCCAATTCGCCAATTAGCATCTTGCTGCCCTACATTTTTGCGCATATATATCCCCCCTCATATATTTATTATATCTTGCTCGTTAAAGGTTGGCGAAAATAGAAGTATAACGTCGCTTAACGCGTGTCACTGCTGGAAATACCCACCAATGGACTCCATCCACCTTTGACACCCCACATCTATGGCACCTATAATATCTGTAACACTATATGTTGTGGTTGCATGCATTTTTCCATATACCTAGGGGGTTTGCTGCCATGCGCTGCCCGCACTGCGGATTCAACGATAGCCGCGTTCTGGAGTCTCGTTCCACCGATGAAGGAAACGCCATTCGCCGTCGGCGGGCTTGTATTAGTTGTGACGGCCGCTTCACCACCTATGAACGAGTAGAAGTTGCTCCAATTATAGTCATAAAAGCTGATGGTCGGCGAGAGGTGTTTGACCGCAGTAAAATATTGAGCGGCCTAATTACCGCCTGTAGCAAACGGTCTGTTCCTTTATCTACTCTGGAAAACCTGGTAGATCGGGTTGAGTCTGCTTTACGACGTCGTTCAGAACCGGAAATATCTTCCCGTATCATTGGCGAGTTGGTAATGGCCGGTTTAAAAGATATTGATGAAGTAGCTTATGTTCGTTTTGCTTCTGTATACCGCCAATTCGGCGATGTACAACGCTTTATGCATGAATTACAGAACCTAGTAAAGCAGCAATCTGGAGGTGATGGCCCCCAAGATAGTTAAGCATGCGCCTTTATTAGTCTTTCAACCTGGGTCAGGGAGGTAGTGATTTGGCAGTGCATAAATTAGCTATTAATAATTCTTCCGCCAATGGGGTAAACGGGTCAAGCGAAGATATTATGCTTGAGGGTATTCGCGAACTCGTTTACCTTGATCGTTACTCAATGAAAGATACCCAAAAACAATTAGCTCCTGGTGATACAGTGGTTGTACTGGTTAAGGATGATGCACGCTTTCCCCAAAAAGAGGTGGGTATCGTCCGTTCTTTTACTGATGAAGAGGTGACTGTTGAGCTCAAATCATCTGGTGAGTTGTTCACGCAAAACCGCAAGCATGTAGATAAACCTTTGGAAGCAACGCCAGCTGCCATGTGGGATCGTATGGCCAAGGCGATAATTGATATTGAAGTGCCAGAAAAACAACAGGAACTACAGGCCGATTTCCGCTGGTTACTGGGTGACTTTCGCTTCAGCCCAGGTGGTCGCATCAATGCTATGTTGGGCACCGGCCAAAACCTAACAGCCTATAACTGTTATGTCATACCTTTGCGGCCCAATAGTGGACAAGGTGGTGTCGATTCCCGCCAATCTATCATTGATACTCTGGGTAATATGGTGGAAATAATGTCCCGCGGCGGCGGTGTTGGCATTAACCTTTCCCCGTTACGCCCCCGCCTTGCTTTTGTCAGTGGCGTAAATGGTCGTAGCTCCGGTTCAGTTAGTTGGGGCGGCTTATTTAGCTTCGCCACCGGCTTGGTGGAGCAAGGTGGCAGTCGCCGAGGCGCTTTAATGCTCATCTTGGAAGATTGGCACCCTGATTTGCTGGAATTTATTCAAGCTAAACGCGACATGCGGGCTATAACCAACGCCAATATCTCGGTGGGCATCAGCCATGCCTTTATGGAAGCTGTAGCCAACGATGCTGATTGGGATTTGGTATTCCCCGACACCAAAGATCCCGATTACGATACCTTGTGGGATGGTAAGATCTCCCGCTGGCGCGATGAATTACACAAACCCGTGGTGGTGCATCACACACTCAAAGCGCGCCACATTTGGAACACCATTATGGAATCAGCTTGGATGAGTGCTGAACCAGGTGTGGTATTCTTAGAGCGGATGAACGAATACTCCAATAGCTGGTATTTTGAAGATTTAATTAGCACCAACCCTTGTGCTGAACAACCGCTGCCGGCTTGGGGAGTATGTAACTTAGGGCACATCAACCTCAGCCGTTTTACTGTTGGCGAAATTGGCCAGGCTGAAGTGGATTGGGATAGCCTGCGCCGGGCTGTACATTTGGGTGTACGCTTCCTAGATAACATCATAGATATTACCCCTTACTTCTTTTCCCAAAACGAGCGGGTGCAAAAAAACCAGCGGCGCATTGGCATGGGCACTATGGGCCTAGGAGAGATGCTAATTCGCTTAGGCATTCGTTATGGTTCCGAACCGAGTTTGAAATTCATCGATCAATTATATGGTTTTATCGCTGCTGAAGCCTATAAAGCGAGCGCTCTTTTGGCTGCTGAAAAAGGGTCCTTCCCCGCCTACTCCCAAGAGCAATACCTGCAAGGTAAGTTCATACAAGGCTTACCAAAAGAAACGCAGGATATTATCGCCGAGAATGGCATGCGCAATGTATGTGTCCTCACCCAGGCACCTACTGGTAGCACTGGCACTATGATTGGTACCAGCACTGGCATAGAACCCTACTATTCGTGGACTTACTTCCGTAAAGGCCGCTTGGGTGTGAAAGAAGTGCACGAAAGCATTTTGCAGGAGTGGTTTGCTGCTCACCCTGAAGTTGAGCCTAAAATTGAGAACGCGCCTAATTATTTTGTTACCGCCATGGATCTTTTACCACGCGAGCATATTCAGGTGCAGGCGGCTATTCAAAGATGGACCGATTCTTCTATCTCTAAAACGGCCAATGCCCCTAATCATTACACCGTAGATCAAACACGCGAGTTATATGAATACGCCTACCAGAGCGGGTGTAAAGGTGTCACCATATACAGGGATGGTTCGCGTGATCAACAGGTTCTAACCAAAAAAGAAGAAGAGCATGAGAAAACTGCTGAGCAGGCGGTTCTGCCCGTACTCCCCGCTGACCAAGCCGAAAACGTAGGCAAATTGCATTTGTGGACCGGGCGACCACGGAAGCTCTCTGGCACCACCTATGAGTGGGAGACCCCGCTAGGGAAAGCTTTTATCACCGTTAATGAGTTCAAGGGTGAGCCCATTGAAGTGTTCATTAACATTGGCAAGGCGGGTAGCGATATTGCCGCTATGTCGGAGGCCCTAGGGCGGTTGGCCACCTTATTCTTGAAGCATGCCGGTCTTAAGAGTGGCGACGAAAAGGTGCATATGTTAGTGAAGCATTTATCTGATATTGGTGGCTCCACTTCAGTAGGCTTTGGTATCAACCGGATATCTTCGGTGCCGGATGCCCTAGCCAAAACGTTAAAATTACATGTGGAAGATAATAAACGCAGCCACGGCATAGATATCACCATTAACATCGGTCAGGGGATGGATATTTGTCCCACCTGCGGGGTAGCCGCTTTGGCTCGCGAAGAAGGTTGCTATGTATGTAAATTTTGCGGTTATAGCAAGTGCTGAGAATGTGCTTTACCCAGGGAGCAATGCCCACGTACGCATTGCTCCCTCTTAGCTATAAATAAACCTGTAGATCAATCACCGTACCAAATGGCAAATCGTATACCACTGGTCCTCCCTGATCAATTTGCATATCCATCATATCTTTCATCATGTCTATAGTGACGCTAGTTTGCCATGATGGTTTCTCATGACGGTCCCCTTCCTTAAAAGCTGAAGCAATACCGCAAGGAAGGCCGGGTAAGTTGCCGAATCCACCTGGTAGCAG
>CAYMKM010000120.1:0-5504 GCA_964390985.1 uncultured Clostridia bacterium
GGCGGTTGCGGGGGAAAGCCATTATTGATACTGCCGCAACCTGCAGTGGCAAACGCTACACATATAATAAAGGCAGCTACATAAAACAGTTTTATACGCTTCAACATTTATATACTCCCATCAGTATATAACTACTTTGTTTAAATGTACCATGCGCCACGCCTAATCTCAACTGCAAAATACTCCGCAAAGTTTATGCAAACGATCTGCAAATCTGTTGATAATGTTAAAGCGCCGACATTAGTCGGCGCTTTAACCTGGGGCTGGTGGAGATATAAACCGCATTATTAAAGGATGATGCAGATCAGACCACCACTTCCTTCATTCACTATTTTACTCAGAGCCTCTTGCAATTTTTGCTGAGCATTGTCGGGCATACGAGTCAGTTTGCTTTGAATGCCCTCCCGAATAAGCTCTTGTAATGATTTGCCAAGAAAATCCGAATTCCACACCTTACCCGGATCATTTTCAAATTCCTCACTAAGGTAGCGCGCCAACTCTTCACCCTGCTTCTCAGTGCCGACAAACGGAGTGACCTCGGTAACAATGCTCGCCCGCACTAAGTGTATAGAGGGAGCGCTGGCCCGTAACCGGACACCAAATTGGCCACCTTTGCGAATTATTTCCGGTTCGTCAAAGGTGATATCCTCTAGATGCGGGGCGACAATCCCATAACCGTGCTCATGCACTTGGTCGAGCGCTTCAGCGAATTTATCGTACTCATGTTTGGCTACAGATAGCTCTTTCATTAAACGGAGCATGTGATGATCGCCGCAAATTTCAAAACCAGTTAACTCCTGCAACACTTTGTAAAATAGATTTTGCTCCACCCCTAGTTGAATCGTGGCCTTACCTGTACCTAATTCCATAGCAGCTAGCTTCACACTGGCTATGTGCTCAGTAGCAGATAGCACTTGTAAAGCACCATCTACATCACGCAAACGATGAATTGGCTGAACAGCCTCGGTGATAGCAGCCAAAAATTGCGCTTGTAACCAGTGTGCAGCATCTAGTTCCTCTACCCATGCTGGCAATTGTACACCTATTTCGCGTACAGGGAACTCAAACAATACTTCGTGCAAGATACTCATTAAGTCGCTTTGCGTCATCTCCAGACAGTTGACGGGAATAACAGTAACGCCGTACTTTCGTTCCAAAGCAATGGCTAGATCTTGAACTGCTTTTACCTCTGGCTGCGTGGAGTTGAGGAGAACAAGAAATGGTTTTTGTAAGGCTTTTAGCTCATTAATAACTCTCTCCTCAGCTTGTAGATACCCAGCGCGATCAATATCAGTGATGCTACCATCGGTCACTATCACTAAACCAATAGTAGAGTGCTCGGTTATCACTTTACGGGTACCTATTTCAGCAGCTTCCGCAAAAGGTATAGGCTCCTCTTGCCAGGGTGTACGTACCATGCGCGGCCCGTCTTCATCGGTGAAACCCCGCGCCCCTTCTACCGGATAGCCAACGCAATCGACTAGACGCACTTTAAACGTAACGCCCTCTTGCAGATTAAGCTGTACCGGATCATCAGGGACAAAATGCGGCTGGGTGGTCATCACCTGCCGACCGGCACCACCTTGCGGCAACTCATCTTGTGTACGTTCTTTGATATGGGGATCTTTAATATTCGGTAATACCAGCAGATCCATGAAGCGTTTAATAAAGGTGGATTTGCCGGTACGAACCGGCCCCACTACACCTATATAAACACTACCTGCCGTCCGCTCAGTTATGTCGCGGAAAATATCAAACTTCTCCACCAGGCTTTCCCTCCCTAGAGAGCTGTCCTCACTCCCCCAGGCAGAGTGAGTACCCTACCCAAAATGTGGTACATTTATATGGGTTTTCGGGAAGGTTTATGTCAGCGAAGAATTATTTAACGCATTAGTTGCCAAACAATACGGCTAGTTCAGCCTTGGGTCCTCGCATCATGAGCTCATGAACTGCTGTACGCGGATCGCGACCTTCAAATAGCACTTGGTGTATAGCATTAGTAATCGGCATTTCAACACCAACACGGCGGGCTAGTTCCACTGCAGCCTGGCAGGTAGGAATACCCTCTATAACCATACGAGTAGCGCTTTGTACTTGCGATACTGTATAACCTTTAGCTATCATCTGTCCGGCACGCGCATTGCGCGAGTGTTTACTGGTGCAGGTGACAATTAAATCGCCCATACCCGAAAGCCCGGCAAACGTTAGCGGCTGGGCTCCTAAAGCTACACCTAACCGAGCAATTTCAGCTAGACCACGTGTAAGAAGAGCCGCTTTGGTATTATCGCCGTAGCCCAAACCATCACATATTCCAGCGGCAATGGCTATTATCTGCTTAAGCGAGCTGCCTAACTCCACTCCAACGACATCATGGTTAGTGTACACTCGCAATGTAGGCATCATTAATATTTCTTGCCATTTCTCGGCTACATTAAGATCAGTCGCTGCCACAACTGCAGTAGTAGGCAAACCGGCACCGGCTTCTTCGGCATGGTTGGGCCCGGCTAATTGTGCTAATTGACCACTAGGCAAGTAGGGAAGCACTTGTGCCAATACTTGAGTCATACGCAGTAATGTGTGTACCTCTAATCCCTTGGCAATGCTTAAAACCTTATAATCCGCAGTTACATATGGTTTTAAGGATTCAACCACCTCGCGCAACGGCTGACTGGGTACTGCTATTATCAAATTGCTGCTGGCGGTTACAGCGGCCTGCAAGTCACTGGTAATAGTCACGTTTGCAGGAATAACAATACCCGGTAGGTAGGTGCGATTCTCCCTAGTTTTAGTCATTTCTTCTGCTTCAGCTTGGTTGCGCTTCCACAAAGTAACGTGTCTGCCGGCGCGAGCTAACAGCACAGTAAGTGCTGTACCCCAACTTCCCCCGCCAATAACACTTACTTGTATTGACATTATCATCGCCTACCTTTTACTGACCTTTTAAATTAATACGTATTGGTGTACCAACAAAACCGAATGCGTCGCGTAGTTTATTCTCCAAATAACGCATATAAGAGTAATGCATTAGCTCCGGTCTACTGACAAATAGCAAGAAAGTGGGCGGTTTAATAGAAACCTGAACCATATAACGAATGCGTGAACGTACACCTTTATCGCTAGGCGGCTCACGCAAACTGGCAGCTTCTTGTATTAATTCATTTAAACGGCCTGTACTAATCCGCAAGGATTGTTGTTCGGAAACATACTCCATTATATCTAACACTTCGTCAACACGTTGGCCAGTTTTTGCCGATATATACAAAATGGGAGCATATTGCATAAAACCTAACTCATGACGTATCATGCCATCATATTGTTTCATAGTAGTAGCATCTTTTTCCACTAAATCCCATTTGTTCACGGTAATAATAGCAGCTTTTCCAGCTTCATGAGCATAACCAGCTATCTTCTTATCTTGCTCTGTCACACCATCTACAGCATCAATTAAGACTAAACAAAGATCACTGCGATCTATAGCCTTTAATGCCCGCGATACACTGTAGTACTCCAATGAACTGTCGACCTTTGCTTTGCGCCGCATACCAGCCGTATCAATTATGGTATATGAAACATTGTTATGCTCAAAGCGTGTATCAATAGCATCGCGGGTAGTGCCGGGAATATCGCTTACAATCACGCGCTCCCGACCGAGAATAGCATTCACCAGTGATGATTTACCTACATTAGGGCGACCAATAACAGCCACATTGATGCTATCTTCTTGAGCGGCAACCCCTTCTTCAACTGGCAACATGTCGATAATCAGATCGCATAAATCACCGATGCCACGACTGTGTTCTGCTGAGATGGGAATGGGATCGCCCAAAGCGAGCTGATAAAATTCATAAATATCAGCCTGTAATCTTTCGTGATCTACTTTGTTAGCTACCAGTAAAATAGGTTTGTCAGTAGAACGCAAAAGATCGGCTATTTCTGCATCTGCTGGGGTAATACCCATACGCGCATCAACCAGCATAATAATGATATCGGCTTCTTCCATTGCCAAAGAGACCTGTCGCAATGTGGCGGTAGCTATTTGGTTCGATTCGCCTATTTGCATCCCGCCAGTATCCACTATCGTAAAATAACGATTCCGCCACTCATATTCGCCATAAAGGCGATCGCGGGTGATACCAGGTTGGTTTTCAACTATTGCTTTACGTCCACCGACCAGGCGATTAAAAAGTGCCGATTTACCCACATTAGGGCGGCCTACTATTGCAATAATTGGGTTTTGACTCATATAAAAACAGCTCCTTCCGCTGTCTACTAGGAGAAAAAGTGTTGCACAATAGCCTGAGCGTTTGCTAACACAGTTACCGGTACTCCCAGTTCATGGCTGAGTGTATCTACACTTATATCATCTAAAAACTTTTCTCCTCTAAAGGTATCGCGTACCATCACCTGTGGAATTAGCAATTCGCTTCCCAGCTTACGATGTTGTAAGGCGGCAATCAAGTCTGAACCAGTCACTAAACCCGTAGCTGTAACCGATTCGCCAAAAAATTTATTAGGAACAGTCCATAATGTTACATCGGCACCCCTGTTACACAGTTCACGTACCGCTGGTGCGAGCACACATGCTCCTAACCGACCGCTAGCGATACTAATAGGCTGAGAACGCACTCGCCGCTCGCTTGCCGCGCCTAGCGCTTGTTTAAACTCGGTCGTGAATTTTACTGCCAACCCTACTCCATTATCGGCTTGTGGTATGTCTTCATACGAGCTAATTGCAGGCAATGGTAAATTGTAACCTAAGTAAAATTCATCGGCCAACCAGACGAACCGTGTACCAAAGACTCGTAAATACTCGTGTTGCTTATGTGTAATTGTATTTGCTAGGGCCAATACCTCGTCCTTCGCAAATGAACGCATAGGGGTTAAAGCAGTGCGAAAGCGGGTGATTCCCACGGGTACCACCGCTACTGAGATCACCGCCGGATATAACGCTGCTAGATCACTTAACGTGCGTGCTAAAGCAGCACCGTCGTTCACCCCGGGGCAAAGGACAATTTGAACGTGCATTTTTATATTATGATCACTTAAATACTTTAGCTGCTCGCCAATGTGCCGGGCTGCTGGTGTACCCATCATAGCTTGGCGTAAATCGGGATCAGTGGTGTGCACTGACACATAAAGAGGCGATAAACGCAAACGAACAATGCGCTCCCAATCCCTTTTCTGCAGGTTGGTTAGGGTAACAAAGTGCCCCTGGAGAAATGAGAGGCGGTAATCATCATCACGCACGTAAATAGAAGAGCGTAAACCAGGTGGATTTTGATCGATAAAGCAAAAAGTGCACTTATTAGCGCAGCGACGCATGCCATCGAACGTCGCAGTGTCAAAGTACACTCCCAACTCTTCACTTGGGTCTTTCTCCACCTCTATCTCTAATTGGTCGCCGTTTACTTTACGGGCCAGCAACAGCAGTCTCTCTGCGCTGGCTAAATAATGATAATCGATCACATCGCGTAACTTGTGACCGTCAATGCTCAATATAACAT
>CAYMKM010000121.1:0-5483 GCA_964390985.1 uncultured Clostridia bacterium
AAATGGAGTCAGCAGCGTGAATATTAAACTGCATAGATTAAGGTATAAATCATCTAGGCTTGGTTTTACCATTCTAGCCAGCATTATTTGGTGTATCTGTAGCCCAGCAATCGGGTTTGCGGAAAATGCAGAGCCTAGCTTTAGCCCTTCTATAACTATCACTGGCGATACGGAATGGAGTATTGCATCAAGCTTTGGTGACGCGGCGGCTTTGCGCATAGCCGGAAAGCAAAACGTTGGTAAGTTTAATTATCAGCAGCGTATTCGCTTGAGCTTAACTGGTATTGTGGCACCCGGAGTGCAAATACAAACCGATGTAGATAACACCAAACCTCTTAATTTACAAAACTTTACGCTGTCGCTTAATCAATATAATTGGCAAATTAGGGCTGGGGACTTCTCCATACCAACCACTAGCGGCATAATTGCCAAACCGCTCGGCTTATTGGGTGCCGAAGCTAGTGGCACTCTTGGTCCGGCTCGGTTATCTGTAGTGTTAGCCCGTTCACAGGGTATTCCAGCAGTTAAAGAGTTCATTGGCAATCGCAGCTTTGAACAAGTACGCTACCATCGTAGTGCGCCTTACGTTCCAAGCAGAATGGCACAGTATTTAGAAGCCAACTTAAATGGAGCAGCGTACTTTAATATTGGCATGGAGTTTTATCCATCCATTATGGAAGCGCATGTTGTTTGGGCCGATGCAAGTGGTGACAGCGAAGAAGGTCGCACCCTGGCTGCAGTGTTAGGTAGCTGTGGCCTTTTGGCACTTATGAATGGAGATGGGACCGATACCCAACCAGTATTAGCACCAGGAGATTCTCTGCTGTTAGAGCCGGGTATTTACCAGGTTGTGCAAGAAACCGGGGTAATGGTGTTTTTGTACGATATTCATGACATTTTGCGCACGCAGTTGCAGAGTTTAATTGATAGTTACAATGAGCAGAACAATTTGCGCGGGTCAGATAAGCTACAGTATCCATATCTGCTGGGAACTAGCGCTGAAGCAAACTTGCTAGGTGAATTAGAAAGGTTCAACACAAGTTTGTGGGTGGGAATGCCAGGGCAAATAGATACAAAAGTAGCTGATTTAAACGAAGCCCAACATCAGCGTTATTACGATCTTGGCCAACGAAATGTCGATGAAAACAGCGTCGAAGCGTTTGCCACTCGTGGTGGTGAGCGGATATCTGCCAACAAAATTGTTGGGCTACAAGTGCACATTTACTCTGACGAAGGCATTGTTGACTTAGGTCCGCTAGCGGCCAGTGCTCTTAGTCAGTTAGATAGCTTAGAAATCAGTTACCGGTACCTGGTAGAAGAAGGCTTATACTTTTTAGGATTCTCACTGGTGAAGGGGACAGAGAAGGTCTACCTTAATAATAAGCTGCTGCTACCAAAACAAGATTATATGCTGGATTATGCCAGCGGTATCTTAATCATGTTAAAGCCGGTAGCTGATGATGATGTAGTTCGAGTGGAATACGAAACGCATGTAGATGGGTTAGGTACGGAGTCTGAACATCAACGCAATTTTACCAGCGGACGTGTTGAATGGGAAATACGACCGGGTTGGGATGTAAATTTACATATAGCCGGACTGACAGATAAACCGTTATCTACAATTCCTATAGATACATTGCGAACTATGCCGAGCACGCACTGGGTGGCTGGTATTGTTAGTAATTTAAGCAACGATAAATGGAAACTGTCGCTGAAGGTGTCTCATAGTAACAATCAATTTCCGTTTGATGATAATAAGAGGGTACCTCAACCTAACTACTTTAGTAAAATTGCTGTTGTCGATGGCCTGGGCACTACGCTGGTGGGAGAGCAAAATGGACTGGCAGTATCGACCAACGGAGAGCTAGAGCAGTGGCATGTATACGGTTTAGGTAGCGGGTTGCCTGATGTGCCAGTTAGAGATATCGCTATTACCACCGATAAATTGTACATTGCTGCCGGAAAAAGATTAACTGAAGTGAATATCAACTTATATACAGACCCAATTTCTGTATTAGACGAAGCAATACGTTGGCGTCAGTTACCATTGCCTACTAATAATGAAGACAACCTAAATGCCCTAGCAGTATGTGACAACAGATTATGGGTAGGCACCCAGCAGGCACTGCTCTCAGCATCTCTCGATAGCTTAGATAATGAAGCTATCCCTTGGCAGCGAGTGCAGCTACTGCCTGGTGGGGTAAATGCCTTAGCCGCAATACCGAGCACCACCGATATTTATGTAGCTGGCAATTGGGGATTAGCGTTGTACCAATCGGGCATTGGCCTTACCCAACTGATTGATGCTGCGGCTATTGAAGGTATTGCTGTCCCACTAGCTAGTGATAACGATTTGCCTGTATATGCCGGAGGCGATAGTGGTCTTTTTCGCATTGAAAATGGAGAGGTCGTAAATATCACCACTAATATAAGGGTGCGGGCTCTAGCGTATTGGGGCCGCCAATTATGGGTAGCTGCTTCTGATGGCTTATGGGTAATAAATGAGCCAGGTAGTAGTAAACCTGCACCCCTCGTGCCATTAACAGACTTGGCGGGTGTGCCTTTGGCGACGTTGGCCGTTGGCAGCGTCACACCTGGTGGTGACCCTATGCTATGGGTAGGCACTGGTGGGTGTGTGGATGCCAATAATGCAATGTGGGTGGTTGATAATGCTAATGCACCTTATATATTAAAACAAATCACTTTCCAGGGCATGAGTATTGATAAAGTAAATAACGCTAAACTGATAGATATCTCTGCCGATGAACACACCTCTAACGGGTGGTATAGCGAGTACCAGGCTATAAGAAAGTTATCTAACGGCACTGTTTGGGTGCAGGCTAGCAAGGTAGAACCAGAATTTTTAGCTGTAGGTGCTACACAGAGAATTGGTAGGCAAACGCTGCAAATGGGCGTACAACTCAATTTAACAAGATCACTTAGCTTCGACTATCAGCGGAGTATAACCAGTTACGATAAGACTATTCATCAAGGTTCATTAGCGCAGCCCACAAAAGCTTTGCAGAATAAAGTGGGATTCAAATTTGGTGCGGGCAATTATACAAAAATGACGTATGAGAATATGCAACAATCATATGCCGATCGTAATATCATAAAGAACGATCTTACTATTGAAGGTTTGAAGAGTTGGGCGGGCGGATATTTATTGGGAAACATATCCCTCGGGCAAAACCGTGTAAATGATGTGGATACCCAGTACATTGTCGGTAAAGTTGAAGTAAAACCTTCTTCTGCATGGAAGGGAATAGTGCGTTTTGGCTTACCAAGCCCCACCAACCTTCAGCGGTTTATTGATTATACAATGAATTGGACAAGGTTCAAGGGACCTGTAATGGCAAACACGCAATTTACAATAGGACGGGCAGCAGAGAGTAATAGCACAGATTGGTCGGTATATACATATAAAGCTTCGGCAGAGTTAACCACTACGGAAAGTGCATTTAGGAACGATGATTTTTCTGCACGACTCAATTTAAAGTGGCAGGATGCCATTTATACTCGTAGTGCGGCTCGGGAACGCAAAGAGATCATTGGTACTCTACAAATTGAAACCCCATGGGGTAGTTTATATGGGCAATCAACGCAAAAATTTACCTTGTATGATCAACCACAAAAGGCAAGTGTTGAAATGAAGTACGGGATATCCGCTGAAATTCCCATTGTTAATGTGGTAGCTAACATGGGTTGGGCGGTAAACAAACGGAGGTATAACCATACACAATACGGTTTAATTATGAGCACGGAGTCCAGCGTTAATGCCGGTTTGAACTGGCAGGTAGGAGAAAAAGCCAATATAACTACCAGTTGGATCAAAAAGATAAACGATATACCCTGCCGTGTAGACGATGTCATTAACATTCGTTCGGTACATAGTATTACTAACACCACTTTTATACGAACTCTCACTGAATATAAACTCTCCAAAGACAGCGAACAGTTGCCCAGTATTCGCCTGGAAGTGTCGGCTAATCATGATAGCGGTTTCTTGTGGGCCTGGAGCGTGCAAACAGGGGGTGTATGGCAGTTGGCGCCTGACAAAATACCAGCTGCTTACTATGGCAAATGCTCTCTTACTCGTAGATTTTAGTGCAAAGCGTTTGGTGCAATATTTGGTAATCCGCAGCTATATCTATGTTCATTTTAAATAGCAGTTGTAACTTTGCAGGTTAAGGGAGGAGGCGAGACCTAATATCACGAAAGATATGTTATATTTCTCTGAGAGCCATTTAAATTTTGCGATCGTCTAATAGGGGGGGTATATACTCGCGTCATTATTTCAGCTTTCCGTCAGGATCTTATTACTACTAGTCGTCTATTAAACAACAGAACCGGGAAGGTGGAGAGTGAATGACAAGATTTATGGTTTTATTGTTGTCGTTGGTTACATTAGTATTTTTACCTGCCATGCAATGCGGCGCATTAACAGCTCCCATTGTATATGTAGCTGGCGATGGCAGCGGAGACTATAACTGCGATGGTACAGCAGACCAAGTTGAGATCAACGAGGCATTGAAATTTGTAAATGATAACTCCGAGTATACCACAGTATATTTAAAAGGTCCTTTCACCTACGATATAGCCGATACAGTTAACATTGGCAGCGACACAATACTTACGGGTGATGATACGGTAGTATTTCTCTCCTCAACGCAAAAAGACATCATTAATGGCATTGCAAATTCAAAGAATATTACAATTCAAGGTTTCACAATTGATGGCAACTACATGGGCGGTAGCGGCATTAATTTATCGTCAGCGTGGAGAAATGCAAACATCAATAACATGAACATAGATAACATCGGTAACTCGGGTTCTAGGAAGTACGGAATAGTAATTGCCGGCTCGGGTTCAAAGGATCTAGCTAATATTAAGATCTATAACAACAAGTTCACAGAGTGCACCTTTGACTCAATTGACATGAGTAATGTCACCGGAGTCGAAATATATGGGAACAATATTTTAGCGGGACTTACAGCGTATCCCACAGGTATGCGTTTTTACCAAGTGAACAACTTGAAAATCCACGATAACGTAATTCGTATGCAAGCTGCTGGTTATCCTGCTCTACAGATCTATAACTACCTGCAAAACAATGTAACACTGGATAATATTGAAATATATAACAATGAATTTGTTGACATTCGCGGCGCAGGCGTATTAGTTTTTGCTGGTCGTAACGACGGCAAAACTAACGATAAAAGTCTAGCAACTGGCTTGCATATCCATCACAACGTATTTCGCAACACTGGTACTCACGCTAGCACGACACAGGCTGGTGGCATTGTGCTAAGCGGTTTTGACGGATCAATTATTGAACACAACGTTTTTGACGGATGCAGAGGTGTGGCAGTAACAGCGTTTGCAATTAGCGCTTACATTGCGCCGCCGCAGCCAGAACCATACGTCACATATGTGCGCAATAATATTTTTGTAAACGGTGTTGCGCATAACTCTGTTGGAGC
>CAYMKM010000122.1:0-5469 GCA_964390985.1 uncultured Clostridia bacterium
ACATTATTACCTTCACGCTTAAAGAACTCGTGCGGCGATACACTAATAAAAACGTATAAATCGCCCGGCCCGCCCCCACGCGTACCCGCTTCACCCTCACCAGCTACACGTACCTGCATGCCATCATCTACCCCAGCAGGGATATTCACCTTAATTTTGCGAGTACGTTGTACCAACCCTTGCCCTCGACACTTGCTGCAAGGTTGTTTAGCTGTTTTCCCTTCGCCACGGCAATGTGGACAAGTAGTGACATTCACCATATTGCCCAAGATAGTTTGCCGGGTTTGCCTTATTTCACCAAGGCCGTTACAGTGCTGACAAGTGACAATGGGCGTACCTGGCTCTGCCTTATTGCCATGGCAATGAGGGCAATTCTCTGTACGCCGCACTTGAATCTCTTTCTCCAGCCCAAAAGCGGCCTCTTTGAAGCTGAGGTTCAAATCGTAACGTAGGTCGACCCCCTTTTGCGGCCCCCGCCGCTCCCGACCCATACCCCCAAAGAACATGTCGAAAATATCGCCGACATCCTCAAACCCACCAAACCCGCCAAAACCACCAAAGGGCCCGCCCGCACCTGCTTGACCATTAAAGGCTTCGTGTCCAAATTGGTCATACTTTGCCCGGGCATCTGCATTAGATAGCACTTTATATGCTTCGGCTGCTTCCTTGAACTTATCGGCGGCGGCCGGATCATCCTTATTTACATCGGGGTGATATTGGCGGGCTAACCGCCGGTAGGCTTTTTTAATCTCATCTTCGTTAGCATCTTTGCCTACCCCAAGAACTTCATAATAGTCTCTCTTGGCCACTCAGCCACGCCCTTCCCACAGCCAGAGCCGGCTTTTAACCGGCTCATTATCACTACTTCTCGTCATCTTCCACTGTGTAATCAGCATCAACAGTTTTACTGTTATCCTCACCCGCAGGTCCGCTTTGTGCGCCTTGCGCTTCTGCTTCCCCTGCGGCTTTACCCGAGGCCTCATACACTCGTGATGTAACCTTATACAATGCAGTACTCAAGGCTTCTTGTTTATCTTTGATAGCCTGCACGTCATCACCAGTTAACACGCTCTTTAACTCTTCCTGAGCGGCAGCAATCTCTTTTTTCTCTTCTTCGCTCACTTTATCTCCTAAGTCTTTTAGCGTCCGTTCGGTAGAGTAAACCATGGCGTCACCCTCATTGCGCGCATCAACCAATTCACGCCGCTTTAGATCCTCTTCAGCATGCGACTCCGCCTCTTTTACTAAGCGATCAATATCCTTCTCACTTAGCCCAGTGCGAGCTGTAAGTGTGATCTCCTGTGCCTTTCCGGTAGCTAAATCTTTAGCTGATACCTTCACTATGCCGTTAGCGTCAATATCAAAACTCACTTCTATTTGGGGAACACCCCTAGGTGCCGGCATAATACCACCCAATTGAAATCGGCCTAATGTCACGTTATCAGCAGCCATAGGCCGCTCACCCTGCAACACGTGAATATCTACTGCTGTTTGGTTATCGGCTGCAGTGGAGAATATTTGCTTTTGAGAGGTGGGGATAGTAGTGTTACGCTCAATTAACTTGGTCATAACATTGCCTAAGGTCTCTATCCCCAAGCTAAGTGGTGTTACATCAAGCAACACAATATCCTTAACCTCGCCGGCCAGCACTCCAGCTTGAATAGCTGCACCAATGGACACTACTTCATCCGGGTTCACACCCTTATGTGGTTCTTTGCCCATCAGGTTGCGAATAGCATCTTGTACTGCAGGAATACGGGTAGAGCCGCCTACAAGAATCACACGGTCAATGTCCTTTGCTTCCATGCCGGCATCAGAAAGTGCTCGCTTGGCCGGACCCATTGTAGCTTCCACCAGCTCATGAGTGAGTTCGTTAAATACAGCTCGCGAAAGCGTAAGATCCATGTGAACCGGACCTGAAGGACCCATTGAGATAAACGGTAAGTTGATGCTAGTTTGCGTTAACCCAGAGAGCTCAATCTTTGCTTTCTCCGCAGCTTCCTTCAAGCGTTGCATAGCCAAGCGATCCTTTGAGAGGTCAAGGCCTTGACTCTTTTTGAACTCAGCTATCATCCAGTTCATAATGCGTTGATCGAAATCGTCGCCACCTAACCGATTGTTCCCGCTGGTGGCCTTCACCTCAAAAACGCCATCGCCCAGTTCTAAAATAGATACATCAAAAGTACCGCCGCCCAAATCGAAGACCAAAATGGTTTGATCATTAGTTTTGTCTATGCCATATGCCAAGCTGGCTGCGGTAGGTTCGTTTATTATTCGCAGCACTTCTAATCCGGCAATAGTGCCGGCATCCTTGGTTGCCTGCCGCTGGGCATCGGTAAAGTACGCCGGTACCGTAATGACCGCCTGATTCACTTTTTCGCCTAAATAGGCTTCGGCATCGGTCCGCAGCTTTTGCAGAATCATAGCTGAAATAACTGGCGGTGTGTAATTTTCGCCGTCTATGTTTACCTTAAAATCGGTACCCATCTTCCTTTTCACCGACAGTACTGTGCGCTCAATGTTGCTTAGTGCTTGTTGCTTGGCAACCTGACCAACCAGGCGCTCGCCTTCTTTGGTAAAACCTACAACTGAAGGGGTGAGCCTGCTACCCTCAGCGTTAGTGATAACTACTGGCTCTCCACCTTCCATCACGGCTACTACCGAGTTGGTGGTCCCCAGGTCAATACCGATAACCTTACTCATTTACTGGTTCCTCCCTGGTCTCATTATCTTTATTGGGCTCTTCTGATTGTAATTGCCCCACTTTAACCATTGCCGGGCGTATCACGCGATCAGATAACTGGTATCCTTTGCGATACACCTCTACAACCACTGTCACAGAATCATCGCCATTCGCTTCTGGTTCGCTACAGGCTACAGCATCATGTATACGCGGATCAAAAATGGTACCCACTCCGGGCACGCTTTTCAACCCTTCCCCTTCCAACTGCGTTAACAAGGTCCTATATATCATTTCTACCCCTTGGGCCAACCCAGTATCACTGGCATTGTCGGCCACGGCATATAGCGCCCGCTCGAAATCATCTAATACCGGCAATAGCTTACTAATCAGACGCTCAGAAGCTCGTGTAACAAGCTCCTCGCGTTCTTGTTTTGTACGGCGGCGATAATTATCGAAATCGGCCTGCAAACGCAAAAAGCGCGCCGCCAGCTCCTCATATTGCTGATCTTTTTGGGCTAATTGCAACTCCCAATCGGAAACTTGTTCAATTTCCTCATCAATATTTTGGGCACCGTTTTCGCACTTTGATTCATCGACCAAACACCAACGCCTCCCTATTACGCCGTTCATATGTTATGCGCAACAAATCGCGCACAAGGCAAAACAATGCCGCTGCCAACGCGCCCACATCTGCCGGCAGCGACTCGCTAAGAAGTCCGATGTGCGCTAAGCACATCGCTGTTACCCATACACTAACTCTTCGCCGACCTACTAATAATATCAGTAATAGCTTCTGCTACACATTCCACCAAGGCAATAGTACGAATATAGTCCATGCGTGTAGGTCCAACCACGCTAATAGTTCCGCTTGTTCTACCCCTCGCAGAGTAAGTGGCGCTCACCACACTGCATTCTTGCATCGCTTCGCTGTCGTTCTCCGTGCCGATAACCACATTCATTCCATCGACCTGACTTAGCAAAGCATATAACAGATTAGGTTCTTCCAACGCTGCTAATACCGTGCGGGCCTTAGATACCTCGCGAAATTCGGGCTGATCCATTAGATTGACGCTACCCTCAATAAAAACACTCTCGCCCGTGAGAGGTTGATTCTTTAATTGCAGCATATCCATCAGGGCATCGAACAACGCTGTATCGCCGATAGTTGTAGCTATTTCGGCGCGAATAGTAGGCGATATGCTTCCGGCAGGTAAACCACGTAAAACATAAGTTACTTCTTGCCCTATCGTTAACAACTGTGTAGCAGAGGTCTGATTTTTTTCCACAATGCGGTGTTGAACGAAACCCGGTTCACTTACTACGACCACTAACACGCTTTTTTCATCAATGTGCACAAATTTTACAGCTTTAATAATGCTATTTGCCACCGTAGGTGTAATAGCTACGGCAGCACAATGTGTTAGCGCTGCTAAAAGCCGTGTAGCCCGGTATAAAAGTTCTTCTACCACCCGTGCATGTACCTGCAGCCGCAAACGCTCTTTTTCCATTTCAGAGAGGACCGCTTGGGCCATAAGCATATCAACATAGAAACGATAACCCTTATCGGAAGGAATGCGACCTGCAGAAGTATGCGGTTGCTGCAGATAGCCAGATTCTTCTAGATCTGCCATCTCATTGCGAATGGTAGCTGGGCTCACACCCAGACGGTATTTACGCGCAATAGTGCGCGAACCCACAGGCTCCGCCGTTTGAATATAATCATCCGTAATGGCCCGAAGAATGATTCTTTTGCGTTTGTCCACTCTTCCTGACCACCTTTAACCTGACAATTTGATGTTGGTTAGCACTCCTTATGAAAGAGTGCTAATACACCCATAAACAAAATAGCACTGCCCACCTTTCGTTGTCAAGGCTGTCTCGCTAGACTCGCATTTGTTTACTCTGTAACCAGTGTAGAATTCCTGAGAAACTCCATAAATACCTGATTGGCTATGGGTAAACCAAAACTAGTGAGCATAAGCCGACCAGCTTGAAACTTTAACAGACCATTTTTCTGCATTTTATCCACTTGCTCTTGATAAACAGCAAGAAGCGATTGTCCAAAACGCTGTTCAAACTGAGCTAAACTAACGCCATCCAACAACCGTAATCCCAGAATCATGGTCTCATCCATTTGTTCGTCTTTAGATATAGACTCTCGCTGTACAACAGCCGTCCAGCCAGCGCAAACTAAGCGCGCCCAAGTTGTTGGATCAGCCTCATTTACTAATCGCTCATTGCCTAGACATGAGTGCGCCCCCGGCCCCGCTGCTAAATACAGACCATTATTCCAGTAGTTAAGGTTGTGGCGGCATAAATAACCCGGACGAGCAAAATTCGATATCTCATAATGAACATACCCTGCCGCGGTAAGCTGCCTAATGACTTGCCAATACATGGCCAAATCCGCATCCTCCGTGGGTAAGACCACCTGGTTGGATTTGACCATTTCTGCCATAGGAGTTCCTGGCTCTACAATCAAGCTATAACACGATATATGTTCCGGTTGCAAAGCTAACGCCTGCTCCAAGGTCGCTTGTAAAATCGCTTCATCTTGGCCAGGTACACCGCACATTAAATCAATATTTATATTGCTGAAACCAGCTTGCCTAGCCATATAAAATGCCTCTTGGGCCTGCTTAGCAGTGTGGATACGCCCAAGTGACTGTAAAACACCATCGTCAAAACTTTGCACACCTATACTTAATCGGTTTACTCCGGCATCCGCTAAGGCTTTCAGTTGTTGTGAATTAATAGTGCCCGGGTTAGCCTCCACGCTAATTTCA
>CAYMKM010000123.1:0-5395 GCA_964390985.1 uncultured Clostridia bacterium
ATTTTGCCGTCGGCCAACAAGCCTAGTGCGCCAACCACACCCGATAAAATTAGCACCACTTGTAGCAGCACATCTAAACTGCGTTGTTCCCACATAACAAGGGCGAAGGGCAGTTCAAAAGCGCGTCCGCCGCCAACTAGGGGCAATGTTTGCCGACCTAGTACTACTACGGCCGCAAGAATGGATGCCCAGGCGAGCCAGTGTGGGAGTGAAGAGCGTTCTTGCATACCTTCTTCTCCAGCAATACTAATGGCAAATACAAATAAAATAGTTACTAAGCCAGCACCAACGCTTAGTTCAATAACGGCGACTTCCCAAGCACCTAGTAGGTAAAGGAGCGCGGAAACAACGGCGCTGGTACCAGCGAGCCATAAAGCGGCTGTTAACAAGCGCCGGGCGCTGATGGCTTTAGCCGCGCAAAAAACGGCCAGAACCGCCAGTATAAGGTAAATGTACAACCAGGTACCTCCTTAAAAATTGCTATTGTATCAATAGCAGGCAAACCTAATATATCTTCGTCCCAAGCTGCATAAACCCTTCAGTTATGCGCGGGGCTTAGCAGATGCGGGGGAGTTGTTCGCCGCTAAGCAAATCAAGTACACGGCGATTACCTACCCAGCTTTGGGCCTCTACCAACCCGGCAGAGTGTTTACCTACCTGACCGATAATAGTTGCTTGTTGTCCATATGGGGTGGCTTTGATGGCTGCTAATACTGACTGGGCTGCTGCTGGCGGCACAAAGAGAACGCAACAACCTTCGTTGGCAACGTATAAAGGATCTAACCCCAACAGCGCACAGGCGCTGCGTACTTCTGGTTGAATAGGAACTTGTTCCTCGTTTATCAGTAATGATACACCGGCATCGCTGGCTATCTCGCACAGGGCAGTGGCTAACCCGCCACGGGTTAAATCGCGTAGGCAGTGCACTGGACCAGCTTGGCAGGCGGCTTGTGTTAAAGTAGCCAGCGGTGCCACATCACTGGCGATGCTACTCTCAAATGCAAGACCTGCGCGTACAGAAAGTACGGCCATGCCGTGTCGGCCAACATCTCCGCTGATAATAATAATATCATCTTCGGCAACTTGTTTGGGTGAGATGACCCTACCAGCTGGTACTAGGCCAATGCCGGCAGTGTTAATAAAGACGCCATCACCCTTGCCTTGATCTACCACTTTTGTATCGCCACTAACCAAATGGACTCCAGCTTCTTGGCAGGTGGCTTGCATGGAATGGGCAATACACTGCAATTTATCTATAGGGAAACCTTCTTCAATAATGAAGGCACAAGTGAGGTAGAGCGGTTTGGCCCCTGCCATGGCTAAATCGTTTACAGTGCCGCAGATAGCTAGTTTGCCAATATCGCCACCGGGGAAAAAGAGCGGCTGTACCACAAAAGAATCGGTGGTGAAAGCTAAGCGTGCTCCTTCCACTTCAAGTACAGCGCTATCGTGAGTGGTCTCCAGGTGGGGGTTGGCAAAATTGCGGGCAAAAACATTAGATATTAGTTGATGCATGAGCCGACCGCCGCCACCATGGGCTAGCTGTATGTATTGCTCATTATCAATGGTAATAGGGCATTGCGGGTTAAAGGTGTTGCTCACATTGATTCACTTCCTTGGGTTACTGGCTGACGATAACGGTAATAAGCGGCACAAGCTCCTTCGCTGGAGACCATTGGTGCTCCTAGGGGCGATTCAGGCCGACATAACGTACCAAACGCTGGGCATTGGGCTGGCTTTAGTCTTCCTTGCAGTATCAGGCCACTTTGGCAGGCAGCGTTATCGTTGGTGGCAGTGGTGGTTAAACCGAAGCGAAGGATGGCATCGTACTGCCTATAGGCTGGGGCTAGTTGCAATCCACTATGCGCAATGGTACCTAGGCCGCGCCAGTTGCGGTTAGTCACTTGAAAAACCTCAGCCATTAGGGTTTGGGCAGCTTGGTTACCTTGAGCTTGTACAGAGCGCGAGTATTGGTTTTCTACCTCCGCCCGACCCTCTTCCAGTTGGCGCAGGCACATGTGTATACCCTGCAGTAAATCGAGTGGCTCAAAACCGGTAACTACAATGGGCGTATGGTAACGCTGGGCCAGGGCTTTATAATGTTGATAACCAGTGACGGTGCAAACATGACCAGCCGCTAAGAAACCTTGTACTTGGCAATCAGGGGTGGCCAACAGTGTAGCCATGGCTGGGGGGACTAAAACATGCGAGACCAGCATGCTAAAGTTGGTTAGTTTGGCTGTTGCTGCTTGACGCACTGCCATAGCGGTAACGGGGGCAGTGGTTTCAAAGCCCACGGCGAAAAAGACAACCTGACGGTTAGGGTTAGATCGGGCTAACTCCAGTGCATCGAGTGGTGAATAAACTACTCGTACGTCGGCGCCAGCTGCTTTAGCAGCGAAAAGGTTATGGTTACTACCCGGGACGCGCAGCATATCGCCGAATGAGCAAAAAATTACGCCCGGGAGGGCGGCGATGGTTGTGGCAGCATCAATTAACTCCACTGGCGTGACGCATACGGGGCAACCTGGGCCATGAATAATGGTAACTATATTTGGTAGCATTTGATCAAGGCCATAACGCAAAATGGTATGGGTTTGGCCGCCGCACACTTCCATTATGGTCCAAGGGCGGGTGACCAGGCGTTTAATGGCCTCAGCGTAGGCTTGGGCCTCTTTAGCTACCTGGTACTCGTTAATCAGGTGCATTAGTTAACTCCACTTCTTTTAAGTAGGTAAAGACACTCTGTGCTTCCGCTTCATCTACCTTGGTAATGGCCATACCAGCGTGTACCATCACATAATCGCCCACATTTGCCGTGGGGACACAAGCTAGGCAGATCTCCTTAACCACGCCACCAAAATCAACACGGCCCATACGCAGCACATCGTGATCATCAACTGTAGGTATAGCAATAATTCGGCCAGGCAGGGCTAGGCACATGGTTTTACTCCTTCATTGCGGGATACATACCCGCAGCCACTATAATTTGTCCTAAGGCTAAACCACCATCACCTGGAGGTACGCCCATATGAGTGTATACTTTATACCCGTTTTGGTCTAGAGTCTGCTGAGTGAGCTGGACCAGCAACCCATTTTGAAAACAACCGCCACTCAAAGCTACGTTATGTACACCAGCTTTACGCGCAACGCTTAAGGCCATGGCAACGCAAGTGTAGTGAAAACGGGCGGCTATTGAAGCAGGTTCTACGCCATTATTTAGGTCGTTGACAATATTTGCTAACATGGGTCGCCAATCCACGTACCATTTTGGTTCTTGCGCGGCCATTATTAATTCAAAATCATAAGGTGGGGCGGGGTGAGCCATATTGATGGCAGTTTGGGCGGTGAATTCAAGCGCCATCGCTGCTTCGCCTTCGTAACTGTTGTAATGGCATAAGCCTAATAGGGTGCTGACTGCATCAAAAAGCCGCCCCATGCTAGTGGTTGTGGGCGATAGTGCTGGCTTATTAGCAATTTGTGGTAATAAGCGCAGTTCACTATGGGATAAACCCAGCCGCTGCTGCGCTTGGAGCAGTAGGCCTGGTTTAATGGCATCGGCCGCTAAAAGCATAGCGAAAGCAGTGCGGCGAGGGTCGCGTATGGCTTGTTCCCCGCCAGGTAAACAAAATGGGTAGAGAGAGGCTAGCCGTTCGCAATTATGTGCCTGTGGTTGGCAAAGCAGGAACTCACCGCCCCATACGCTGCCATCGGGACCATAACCGCTGCCATCCCAAGCTAAACCCAAAGTTAGATCAGTGGTGTTTAGGTTGTTTTCGGCGAGGCAAGCAGCAATATGAGCGTGGTGGTGCTGCACTTTCAACAACGGCACACCGAATTGAACAGCTAGTTGCTGGGCCAAATGTGTGGAGGCGTAATCTGGGTGTAAATCGCAGGCGATAGCTTGTGGTGTGAAGCGACAGAATTGCATTAAGTCGTGTACGGTAGCAGTCTGCACATTACGGGCGGAGGCAGTATTTAAATCGCCAATGTGCTGGCTGAGGAGTACGGTATTGTTTATAGATAAGGCAATGGTGTTTTTTAGATGCCCGCCAACAGCCAGGATGCGCGGTAGTGAAATGTCAAGTTGTATTGGTGTAGGGGCGTATCCGCGAGCACGCCGTAGCATAATAGTTTGCCTGCCAGCCAAACGTAGTAATGAATCGTCGATGGGGCGTACCACAGGCCGGTTGTGGCATAAAAAGAGATTGGCGATAGAGGCCAGGCGCGCCAGGGCATCTTGGTCATCAGTCACTATGGGTTCATCGCTAACGTTGCCGCTAGTGCATATTATTGGGTACCTTAATAGCTTCGTGAGCAAATGATGCAAGGGGGTGGTGGGTAGCATAACGCCTAAGTAGGGGTTAGCGGGCGCTACGTTTGCGGCTATTGTGCATTGTTGCGCTGCGGTGCGTCTAGGCAATAATACAATGGGGGCTGCAGGTGAAGTTAGCAACTCCTGGGCTTGGTTGCTCATTTCGCAACAAGTAGATACTGCTGATAACGAAGGAAACATCACGGCAAAGGGTTTGGTTGGTCGGCGCTTGCGATGACGAAGCCGTTGTACACTTTGCTCGTTATTGGCGGCACAAACTAACTGGTAGCCACCTAAACCTTTCAGGGCAATTATTAACCCATCATTTATAGCCTGAACAGCCGCGTTTAAGGCGGCATCTTTTGTGGCGAGAACCTTGCCATTAACATCAAGTAGTTCTAATATTGGTCCACAAGCAGGGCAAGCGACAGGTTCAGCATGAAAGCGCCGATTCTCGGCATCCTTATACTCCTTAGCACAATGTGAGCAAAGCGAGAAGCTGTGCATACTAGTACGGCTACGATCGTAGGGCAGATCAGTAACAATGCTATAGCGTGGACCGCAGTGTGTACAATTTATAAATGGATAGCGAAAGCGTCGGTCGGTAGGGTTATATAACTCCACCAAGCATTGTTGGCAGGTAGCTGTATCAGGGGGAATAAATGGCAAGTGGCTCTGTGTATCTGGTTCGACCGATTCACAAATGCGAAAGTCCTGCTCGTTTAAGCAGGCAATTTGCTGTTGGTGTATAGAACGAATATGAGAAAGAGGGGGGGCCAGGTTTGTTAAATCCTGGCGAAATAGTTCTAAATCAGGCTCCTGGCCCTGGATTTGTATAGTGACCCCTTCATTATTGTTGGCTACCCAACCGGTTAAGTTGTGTTGGCAGGCCAAATGATAGACGAAGGGGCGAAAGCCGACACCTTGCACTATCCCATCTATTTGCAGCAATAGCCGCTTATTCATTGAGATACCGCTCCTGCGCTTGGTTTAGTGAGTAGCTCGTTTATAAAATCATTACTATTTTATCACGACCAAGCGCAGGTTGCTTTATTGCAAGCCTTGGGCAATGCGTGGTAA
>CAYMKM010000124.1:0-5391 GCA_964390985.1 uncultured Clostridia bacterium
GCTTGGGTTAGAGAAATACGCTCCGCCAAGAACATGCGAATACCTGCTGCATTTAATACTTTAGCTGCGTTAGGGCCAATATTCCCGGCTACAACTGCATTGGCCTTGGCATCGACTAAAAACTGCGCAGTGCCCACACCGGCCCCGCTTGCTCCCGCCTCATTAGGACGTATCTGCCAAGTAGTTATAGGCGTACCCAACTCACCAATTAGGAAGTAGGCAGCCCGACCTAACCGACTATCAACATACGTATTAACTCGGCCCTCTTCTGCTGCAATTGCTACTTTCATTCCCCTCACCTCACCATTATATTATGAGCATATGCTCATAATATAATGTAAACCTCCCTGTTTTATATGTCAATCACTATCTACCACTATTGCAGTTTCTCTACATTATCCGCTGATATTTCCCGTGCTCCGCCCAATAGCCGCGCATAAAGGCCTATTTGGGCCACCAGTTCCATGGTCTCCATTTTATAATAGGTTGTAAACAAGTCGCTTCCTACGGTAAGAGCGCCATGGTTGGCTAGCAGAAGGCCGTCGTGATTGATCAAATGCTCTGCTATGGTAGCTGGCAATTCATCGCTGCCGGGAGTGCCATAGGCTGCTATTGGAACGTAACCCAGATTAACCACTACTTCGGCCACAATGGGTCTATCTATGGGAATCCCAGCCACAGCATAGCTAGTGGCTGCCGGTGGATGGGCATGCACTACGCTGTTTATATCAGGCCGCAAATGGTAAGCGGTCAAATGCATTTTCAATTCCGATGAAGCTCGGCCAACGCCCGATAACACATTGCCGTTTAAATCCACTTTTATAATCATTTCCGGCGTCATAAAACCCTTGCTTACTCCGGTTGGGGTGACCAACAGTCTTTGTTCATCTAAACGGACGGAGATATTCCCATCATTGGCAGCAACATAACCTCGCTGCCACATACGCCGACCAATTTCACAAATGTCTGCCCGCAACCGATCTTCGTTACTCATGTGCTGACACCAGCGTGAGCGAACGGATAAACGGTATATTGGCCACCAGTTCTTCAACCCGTGGTTTTTGTTTGGGTGAAAGGTCAACCACTATCTTTGCTGTGCCATCGGCGTTGACAATAACATCATGGCATACAACACCGCTTAATGTGTTGTCACGTTCAATCAGCCATTTTAATTCCAGCTCCACATCGAGTCGACGGTGAGGCCGTTTCCACAATCGCAGGCCGATGCCTATCATCACCAATACGTCACTCAGCGCCTCCCAAACTACCAGGGCGGCCGCGCCAGATGCTAACCAAAAAGCAAAGTTGGCTACCAAAATGGGCATATAAATATAAGAATTTACATACCAGGCCATTGCGTATAACATTAAAGGGCCAGCAACTATAGTAATCAACTGATGTATTGGTGCAGGTAAGCGAATGCGCTGTTTATATGGCCGCCAGGGAATGCTGCGGTAATAAAGGCCCCGCGTGCGGCGTAACCAAGCCAACAAGGCCCCCAATACCACGCTAACAACTATAAATGGCCACAATAGCTGCATATACTCGACAATCAAGACCTTATTTTGGCTAAAGGCCAGGCGAGCGAAGTTCAGGCTGCGGTATAATATAAAACGATCACAAAAAGCGACCGTGGAAGCGAGTAATCGTATTAAAACTGGTATCGTCATAATAAATAGGGCACTGAGTGCACCGCAAACACAGACAACTGCTGCGGGTAAATATGTGTGTAGCCCTTCCCGCTTGGCATTTAAACGCTGGATAACCGATATGGCCATTAGTGACTCCTCCCGCCACAATCGTTAGCCACACAACGCCCGGTTCCTGCCGGCAGGGGCCAATTCGCCCCCGCCGAACTACAAAATAAAACGGAGGTGAGCTTCATTGGTATCTTCCCAATCTCAACTGATAAAACAGACAAGTACAAAACTAACCTCTGTCAACACCACAAGCAAGCAGGCAATAGTAGGGTTCGATGGTTTTGTCGATGAAATAATTGACGTGGTGGATAAACGCATTACAGCAGGGCCTAGCGGATATACCAAAGTAGAAACCATTAGCGCTTTCGGTAACCGCATTGCCAACGCGGCTGGGTTTTCTACCAATATTGAATTGGTGCCTCGCACTGTTAAACTAGGTGGAAATGGCCCCATCATGGCCAATGCCTTGCAAGCCCTAGGTTTAGGTATCACTTATATAGGTGCCTTAGGTCAACCAGCACTACATCCGGTCTTCGCTGAATTGGCAAGTAAAGCCCGCATCATTTCCATTGCCGAACCAGCCCATACCGATGCTTTAGAGTTCGCCGATGGCAAAATAATGCTGGGTAAAATGAACACTTTAATGGATGTGACCTGGGAGAATCTGTTGGCTGCCATCCCTTTGGCCAATTTACAACAGTTATGCGCACAGTGCAGCTTATTGGCCGCCACTAACTGGACTATGCTCCCTTACGCTACGCAGCTTTGGCAACGTATCCTGGAACATATGCTGCCCAACCAGGGTGCCGACTCGTTAATAGCCTTTTTTGATTTAGCTGATCCGGAAAAACGTTCGCAAGCTGATTTGTTAGAAGCGTTGCATACCATAAAGGCTTATAATGGCCGCTGTGGCGCTGTTTTAGGCTGCAACCGCAAGGAAGCTGCCCAAATAGCACAGGTTTTACAACTTGACATGGGTAATAATAGCCATCAGGTGCCACTGGAACAAATTACAAAAACACTCGCCGATACACTAGATATTTACGGTGTAGTAGTGCATGCCACTAAGGAAGCAGCTTGCGTAATTGATAACGAATTTGCCCTGGTAAATGGCCCCTACACGCCCCAGCCAAAACTAACCACTGGCGCTGGTGATAACTTTAACGCTGGGTTTTGCTTGGGCCTTATTTGCGGATTATCGCCGGCGGAGACTCTCATTGCTGGTGTGGCAAATTCCGGTTTTTACGTGCGTAATGCTCGCAGTGCTACGCACAACGAACTGCTGGAGTTTATGGAGTTATGGCAACAAAGAGAAACGGAGGTTTAATATGTTGCAGGCGGTTTTGTTCGATTTAGATGATACTTTGGTTATGGCTGATAACGATGCTTTGATGAATGATTATTTTCGTCGGTTGGCGCGTTTGTTTGATGGCAGGGTTGAACCTGAACGTCTAGCCAAACAAGTGATGTCTTCTACTATGCATACCATTTCTAACCCGGACGGAAAATCTAAAACGCTAACCATTTTTGAGCAACACTTTTTTTCTGCACTTAATTTGCCAGTGGATATGAGCGTATTTATGGACTTTTACGCTGATGAATACGGTGAGTTAGGTTGTTGGGCTCAGCCACGCCCGGGTGCCCGTGAAGCTGTACAAACGGCCATTGACTTGAATTTGGCTATTGTACTAGCCACCAACCCTGTCTTCCCACGCATAGCGGTTAATCATCGCTTGCGCTGGGCTGGTTTAGACGATATAGAGTGGAACCTGGTAACCAATATCGAGAATACGCGCTATTGTAAACCACACCCGCAGTACTATACCGATATCGCCGCGCACATAAAAGTGGCCCCGAGTGCCTGCCTTATGGTGGGCGATGATGTTCATTATGATTTGCCAGCAGCACGTACTGGCATGCGTACTTTTTTACTCAGTGAAGCAACAACCAGGCAGGACGAATCTACTGCTGTACTACCGGCCTATGGCGAGGAAGTATTTACACCTACATATACTGGTCAGCTTACTGATTTACCAAGCTTGTTGCATCAGCTTGCTCAAGCGAAGGTTACACGTTAACTGCCCGCTGGCGGGTATGCTTCTATAAGCTGGCCTTTTGTGTCTACAAAATGCCATTTAGCATCGCTAGGACCGAATTTACTGCGTTGTAGGCGCACTAAATCTACAGGATATGTGATTATCTGGATAACCATATCACTGGGTGCCGGGCTTTTCATAGCCAATTGCACTTGCATACTCTTAGAACTAGAGGTTATTTGGTTGATACGTACGGCGTAACCACCTGTCGGTGCTGCGCCTAACGCGGCTACTACCAGCACCTCTTCTTCCCAGTTGATCTCTGCTGGTAAACGCCCCTGCAAATACGGCCGTTCAGCAAGTAACGTGGTTAGCTGTTGGTTGTTCTCTAATACGCCAAACCAGTGGTCGGTAGGTAAATCGCCTGCATGCCAATTCCATCCGCTAGCTGGGTTGTTGGATTCGCATACCACCAAATTGGGCACCTCCTCCTTTTGCTTGGCTAAAACCAGCATACACGCAAATAAGACGGGTAGCAGCCATAGCCATTTTATATTACGCATCTTATCACCTCCATTCTACTAAAGGGATACATTCACGGTTGCCGAAGTACGAACCTGCTAATATAGGCTAAGCCTTTAAGGAGGTAGGCCGCATGCTTCCACACTAGTACGGAGGAGGCTGCGGCTAAAAATTATGATTCCAGCAGATATTCTTTGGCGCACCCTTGCTCGCTTGCGTGAACAGCGTGAAATTATAGCTATTGAACGAGAGGAGCTGCACCCTGAACGACACAAGGATATTGTTGACGTACTAAACGAAGTAGAGCAGCTCCTTAACACACAAATCAATTTATTGGCGCGAGTTGCCCGCCGTTATGGCGAGCCTATGCACTAGGTACCAACCGGGGCGGTTTCTGCTTGTTTATCCGCTTGCTCTAAAACCGTTTGTAAAGCTTTGGTTGTTATTGGTGCTCCTTTACTGGCTTCATCAGCGTAATCCATCTTACCTGGATCACCCAAACCGATGATAATGGGAATGTTCATGTTGCGAAGAATGCCTACAGTATCACCATGTAACTTTCCTACACGCAGTGGTCGCCCTTTTTTATCTACGGGGCCGGCAATAACTGAACCTTCCCGGCTAACAGATGCGCTTACCTCTACTCCTGGCCCGTTTGGCGTATTAGAGGCTACAGCCACTACGCCAATTACGTTTACATCAGCATGATTCACTAAAGCACGTAACGCTTTTTCGCCACATCCTTCGCCATCTTCACCGGTATCATCCACCATCACCACAACCGGATCATGTTCTGCTGAAAGTACCAAGTTTATTAATTCTGCGGGGGTTTGTGTAGCATTCTCAGATGAACGGGCTGCGGAAAGGGAGATACATCGACCGTTGATGTTTTTAGTAGCTACTTCTATGGCTTCCCGCGCCATTTCATCGCCATCAGTCACTACAATAACGCGCACACGCTTGCCAGACATGGCCTCGCCTCCCGAGCATAGTAGCAATAGATTGCCCGCTCGGTTGCGATATCATGATATGTCACCAGTGGATGAGGGCATCTACCGGAGCGTAATCGTCATCCAGTACAGGTACATCACTGGTTGGAATGGCTTTGGTATATCGCCCGGCCAGCAACAGCG
>CAYMKM010000125.1:0-5381 GCA_964390985.1 uncultured Clostridia bacterium
TGAAACGTTCCCGATAGCTTAGAGGAAAGGGTAATACAAAGTATTTCCGCAGCCTCGCCAGCAGTGCGGGTAATTTTGTTGAAAACATCAAGAAAGGCTTGTGGGCTCGGTTGTGATGTTTTCGGGAGTGTTTCAGAACGCGCCATTTCTGTAGCAAAATCAGCAGCAGAAATAGTAACACCCTCCAAATACTCCTTATTATTAATGCGGACTGTGAGCGGTACAACTTCAACTAGGTTTGCATTTACAAGTTCTGATGGTAGATCGCATGAGCTATCTGTTACTATTTGAATGCTCACATACATCCCCTTTCCGCTTACGGTTTACTTTTTAGTATTTGCTGAGCTGTGATGGCAAGGTTCTCGGCAGTTAGACCAAACTTGCCAAGTAGCTGCTCTGGAGTACCAGATTCACCAAATGTATCAGGTATGCCCAACATGCGCAAGGGTACAGGGTAATTAGTTGATATTACTTCCGCCACGGCGGATCCAAGCCCACCTATTAGCTGATGCTCTTCGGCAGTGACAATGGCACCTGTTTGCTTAGCTGCACCAATGATAGCCTGCGTATCAAGTGGTTTTAGTGTATGCAGATTAATAACTCGAGCAGATATACCTGCATTAGCCAGAATTTCTGCGGCAGTTAACGCTTGACTTACCATATAACCATTGACTATAAAGCTCACGTCATTTCCTGGACGAAGGACAGCAGCTTTGCCCAGTTCAAACGGGGAATCAGCTGTTGTTACTACCGGAACTGTCTCTCTTCCATAACGAATATACACAGGCCCAGATATTTGCGCAGCGGCCATTGTAGCCCGACGCGTCTCATGGTAATCGCAAGGTACAACTAGCGTCATGTTCGGTAAAACCCGCATGAGAGCGCAATCTTCTAAAGCCTGGTGCGTGGCGCCATCGGCACCTACAGAAATACCACCATGAGCACCAATCAATTTAACGTTAAGCTCAGAATAGCAAATAGTGGTACGTATTTGATCCCAAGCACGACCACTAAGGAAAACTCCATACGAAGAAACAAAAGGAATAAGACCAGCTAGGGAGAGGCCAGCTGCGGCGCCAAGCATATTTTGCTCAGCAATACCAAAACTGAAAAACCGTTCGGGAAAACGTTCTTTGAACCACAAAGCACGCGTCGACTCCGATAAATCCGCTCCTAAAACCACAATACGCGGATCGGATTCTCCCAAGGCAATTAGCGCTTCTCCATATCCATCGCGGCATAGCCGCCATTCTGTTTTTGGCACGGGTGACACGTCCTTTCTAGATCTCAGTTTCCAGGTGCGCCAGGGCAGTATCTAGCTCTTCTGCGCTAGGTGCTTTGCCGTGCCAGCCAGCCCGGTCCTCCATAAAAGGCACACCCTTGCCTTTGACGGTGCGGGCAATTATAACTGTGGGTTTTCCACGGGTTGCCGCTGCCGCATCATAAGCATCAAGAACTTGTTGTAAATCGTGCCCATCTATTTCAATGACGTTCCAGTTAAAAGCCTGCCATTTTGCAGCACATGGATCTAGTGACATTACATCCTCTGTGCTGCCATCAATCTGTAAGTAGTTGCGATCCAATATGCCACATAAATTATCTAAATGGTAATGTCCAGCGCTCATAGCTGCTTCCCAAATTTGACCTTCCTGAATTTCGCCATCGCCCATCATTACATAAGTACGCCATGGTGCTTTCTGTAAACGGGCACCTAACGCCATACCTACTCCAACAGAGAGCCCTTGGCCCAGTGAACCAGAGGACACCTCAATGCCGGGTAATTTAAGGTTGTGTGGATGACCTTGCAAACGACTACCCATTTTACGTAGGGACATTAGCTCTTCGCGGGGAAAATACCCTACATGGGCCATGACGGAATACAAAGCCGGTGCAATATGGCCTTTGGAAAGAACAAAGCGGTCGCGATCTGGCCACGTGGGCTGAGCCGGACGGTGCCGCAGGCGGGCGGAGTACAAGCCTACGAGCAGCTCGACTGCAGATAGAGAGCCGCCCGGGTGCCCAGAACCCGCGGTGTTGATCATACGCAAAATGTCACACCGCACTTGGCGGCAAGTATGCTGTAGTTTCGCTACATCAGTCAAATTACAAGCGTCCTTTCTCGCCACTGACAACTAAATATCAGTGTGGTAATTGTTTAGTACAACAGCTGAATGATAGCATAAAATACAAGACAGGGAAACCCATGCAGCTAAATACGGTGGGAGGTAACGAAAAATGGTATTAAATATTGTTGAGATTCGACGAGATTTTCATAAACATCCCGAGCTGGCTTTTACTGAAGAGCGTACGGCAAAAATGATATGTTCTCATTTACAAACTATTGGTTTGAAACCATACAGATGCGCTAAAACAGGCGTAGTGGCAGAGATAATTGGTGATCTTCCCGGACCCACAATAGCGCTACGGGCTGATATTGATGCTTTACCAGTGCAAGAAACGAGCGGATTACCATACGCTAGCGTAAACAACGGTGTATCGCATGCTTGCGGGCATGATGTGCATATGGCGGTTCTATTGGGCGCTGCGGAAATATTAATGACACAACGAGCGCAGTTAGCTGGTAGGATACGTTTGCTCTTTCAGCCAGCAGAAGAGACGGCTAGTGGTGCCCAGGTGATGATAGAAGAAGGTGTATTAGAAGGTGTAAAAGCCATTTTCGGCTTACATAACGAACCATTTTTAGCTGCAGGAAAAGTGGGAGTTCAACCCGGACCACTCATGGCTGCAGCAGCACGTTTTGATATTGACGTTATTGGTAAAGGTGGCCACGCCGCCATGCCGCAAAACACCAACGATCCAATACTGGCCGCTGCGGCCATAGTTTTAGGTTTACAATCGGCGGTAAGCCGAGTGATAGATCCGCTGAAACCAGCAGTAATAAGCGTTGCTCAGTTTCACGCGGGCACAGTTTACAATGTTATTCCCGATGGTGCCCAGCTAAAGGGGACAGTTCGCTATTTCCACGATGAGGTAGGAGAGATGATCCCCGATCTGATGCAAACTATCATCACTGGTATAGCCTCTGGATATCGGTGTAATGCCACACTTCGCTACCAACGCTCAGTACCTCCTGTAGTTAACGATGCCAACTTAACCAATTTGGTTTGGGAAGTGGCCCATGCAGAGCTGGGTGCAAATAATGTGTGTCGGCCAGGTATGGTTACAATAGGTGAAGATTTTGCTTATTATCAGCAACAAGTGCCAGGTTGCTTTTTCCGCTTGGGTTCCGCAGGAATGTACGGACTTCACCACCCATCCTTTACTATTGATGAGGACTGCCTGCAAATTGGGGCTAGGGTGTTAGCGCAAATAGCGAAAGAAGCGCTGGCTTAACATAGAAAACTTTACCCGCGCACCATTTTATATGTGCAGCTACGGCGGAGGCTGCACAGTTTACAGGGGTTTAACTGTTGCGTCCAGGCAGGTAAATTGGCCGCTACCGGTGCGATGTTGGTAACCGATTTAGCGGGATGCATTAGACACTCTTTGCTGAGAGAAACACCTATACTAGCCGGTGTCAAGAGGGTGAAAATTTGCTGCTGAACCGTTAACGGGAACACCTGGCATCCAGGGGAATAGGGAGTACCCATTTGCAGTCCGCGTCGGGCTAGTGCTCGCTGGCATGATTGCCGACATTGAGCACCAGCAGCACTCATGGCGGCGGCAGCAGCGGCATCACAGGCCATAGCCAGCAACATATCATCCTCATTGTACAAGTTGGCCAGTAGCTGATCTATTTGTTCGCCCAGGGTTATAAGTATAAAAAGCACACTGCTAGCCTCGGTGAAAAACCTCCCATTGGCAGGTATTTCCACTGGTGGTTGGTTAGGATACGCCACTGTAATGCTAGTGGCACTTGTACTAAGCAGTTTGGGTAGACCCCATATAGCTATTGGTTTAGCAGCTTGCTCCACCAGAGCAATAGCAGCACTAATGGCACGTTCCCCGGTATGGCCACTGGCAGTAACACTGGGTAAACCCATGTAACCAGCGACGGCTATTGGTTGTAAAACTAAAGACGCCAGCCGAATAAGGCCACGGCGAGCGGATGAGTCATCAGAGAGCATAGGAGCACTCCTTGTAATAACTGCCTGGGCACGGCGCATAAGAGCCGCGCCCAGTCTGGCAGTAACTAATCGTTCTCTACTCCTGACTTGCAAGCTTTTAGTATGCTTTCGGCCACTTGATCAGCCATTTCCAGCGGTATGGCGATTCCTTTGCCAGGAGCTAGAGTGCCCGCTTTGTTTAAATAAAAGTTTCTTACATCGACATAACGGCGATTACCTTTGGACACTAGTTTAATGGCGATCACTTCACCGCGATCGTTTTTAGTCAGTTCTGCTACAGATTCTTCGCTATCCCAGAATGAATCGGCCATTTTTATCGACTCCTTTGCGTAATCATTAAGAGAGGTGGTTGATACGTGCAAAATACGATGATATTGATAACCACGGACAGTCTGGGGAAAGGCGACCGGGAGCTGGGCGATCGCCTTATGGCTAATTATTTTCGTTTGTTATCACAAGCAAACATGGTGCCTCGCATCGTATTCCTTATTCATAAAGGTGTATACCTCGCTACGGCTCAATCGACTGTAGCTGAACACATGGCTGTGTTGCAACGTCGAGGTGTAGATATTATCTCCTGTCAGACATGTGTCGATTACTACAACATCAAATCCGAAATACAAGTGGGTTTGGTGAGTGGCATGACTGATCTTTTGGAGCTGATGGCAACTAACAAGGTTATTACCCTCGCCTAACCCAATGGTACCATTGTTGGATGGCGGGCATCAAACACACAAACACTAGTGTAACCAGCCTGTTGCGCCCAAGCTGCTGCTTTATCTACATCCAAGCCAGCATCGTGAGGATGGTGTGCATCCGAAGCTAAGGTAATAGGCACATCCGCCTGCTGAAAGGCTTGTAGCAAAGGCAGACTAGGATAGATTTCACCTACTTGGCGGTGTAGCCCGGCACTACTCACCTCAATAGCCACTCCGGCTTCAGCCGCAGCTTGACTGGCAGACTGGTAATAATCATTCAACGAGCCCGATGGTCGGTGCCCAAATTTTTTCACCAAGTCGGGGTGGGCCATAATATCAAAAAGGCCACTGGCACAAGCTCGTTGCCAGGTCTGAAAATACTCAGTGTATACAGCATCGATATCGCGTTCAGGCCAGCCGCAAGTTGGCGAAATGTCAATGCCCCACAACCCAAGAAAGTGCACAGAGCCAATAATATAATCCCATGGATAACGTGCCAAAATATTGCTTATGAGCTCCTCGCTGCCAACAATATAATCGACCTCAAGCCCAATTTTTATAGGTAAGCCTGCTGCTTTTGCCCGCTGTAAAAAAG
>CAYMKM010000126.1:0-5357 GCA_964390985.1 uncultured Clostridia bacterium
ATGACCCGCTGCTATGAATTGATCATAATGCTTGCGGTTCATTATTTCTTTTGTTTTATGGACTCCATCTTATTAATGTCGGGGGTGCCTTATGAAGCTTACTATTAAAATGAAAATAATTTTGTGCATCGTTTTGGCAGCGGCTATTACTTCTTCTACAGCCATTTATACTCTCATTAGATATAACGAAGCAGCTGCTAAATACCTTAACCTGACAGATAATGTCAATGTGGCAAATGTAGCAGCCTCGGAAGTTGTAACTGGTGTGTTTAGGCAATTGGCCGCCGTACGTGGTTACATTGTCAGTAAAGACGTTGACAAAATACAAGACTTTTACGATGCCCAGGAGTATACAATGCAGAAGCTGGTAGAGTTTGAAAGTAATATAGCTAATCAGGAACATCAAATCTATGTAGATCAGCTTACAGAGCTGAATAACGAGTATGGGCAAATAGCAGAGTCCTCGTTTTTCGCGATACAACGCGGCGATCAATTAGCTGTGGCGGAAATCATAGGTCAAGGAAACGACATAGCTAAAGCCGCTGAGAAGGTTAGCTATCAGCTTAATGGCATCTATAAGCAAATAACCGCAGAGGAGTCTGAAGCAGCCAAGCAGATAGCCAATGATGCTAAGAGAAATGGCGTATTGATTTTACTGGTAGCTTTAGTGCTAAGTCTTGTTGTGGGTTACATGATTTCCAACAACCTAACACTTCCTGTTCTACATGCGATCAATCAAGCACGTTATCTAGCAGCGGGTGATCTTACCATCAAACCGTTACAGGTAACCACTAAGGATGAGTTAGGAGAGTTGGCTACCAGTTTCAATTTAATGCTGAGGAATATTAAAGAGTTTGTAGTAGGCATTAACTCGGCAGCCAGTTCCGTTTACACAGCTGCACAAGAGTTAAACACAACATCGCAGCAATCAGCCCAGGCGGCTGAGAATGCAGCAACAGTTGTGCAGCAGCTGGCCGCTGGTGCATCTGATCAAGCCCATGCTTCTGAAAACATTCGCATCACTATGGAGCAGTTGCAACAAACCATACAACAAATTGCCAGTGGATCGCAGCAAACAGCGGGTGAAGTTCAACAGTCTTTGGGTCTGTTAAACCATATGGTAAATGCCATCGAAAATATGGCGGCTGACGCTGAATCTGCAGGTGAAAACGCCGGAAAAGTAGTTGATACAGCCCGCAACGGCGTAGATGTTGTTAATAGCACTGTGATGGGCATGGTTAGGATTAAAGAACAAGTCGGTAATTCAGCGGAGCGTATAGGTATCCTCGAACAGTTATCGGCCCAAATTGGTAATATTACAGATACCATTTCCGGAATTTCCGATCAAACAAACCTATTAGCGCTAAATGCCGCTATTGAAGCAGCACGTGCTGGCGAGCACGGTCGTGGATTTGCTGTAGTAGCTGAGGAAGTACGTAAACTAGCTGAACGTTCCGATGCCTCGGCACGGGAAATTGCAGAACTGATTAGTAACATTCAGTCGCGCACTAATGAAGCGGTGAAAGCAATGGAAGCCGGTACACTGGAAATTGAAAAGGGGAGCGTGCTGGCTGAGGAAGCAGGGAAGTCCCTTAATGAAATTTCAACCATGGCTGAGCGTGCAGCTAACAGTGTACAATCTATTTCGCAAGAAACACAGCATGTTCGCGAAAACGCCCAACAGGTTGTGAAAGCCTTCGATTCTGTAGCGGCAGTTACAGAAGAGAGTACAGCTGGTACAGAAGAGATGGCTGCTGCCTCTGGAGAGGTTAACAATTCAATGGAACAAGTAGCACCGGTTGCTCAGGCTAATGCAGCTATGGCGCAGGAACTTTCCTCGAGCATAGAACAACTAAGCGCATCTTCCGGCGCGGTTTCTGATGCAGCCATCAACCTTTCTGATATCGCTAAAAACGTGCTTCAGCGTGTAGCACAGTTTAAAGTTGAGGGGGGGCAGTAATTGTGACCGCCCCAATCCGTGATGAACAGGTTGTCTCTTTTAAATTGGGCGAAGGTCTGTATGGTATTGATATCAACACAGTACGGGAGATTATTACTTGGAGCCCTGTGACGAAGGTTCCCAGGATGCCAGAGTATATTAAAGGGTTAATAAATTTGCGAGGGAGTATTATTCCCGTAGTAGATTTGCGAAAACGATTTCGCTTAGAAAAAGCAGAAGTAGGCCGGGAAACTCGCGTTGTAGTAGTAGAAAACAACAACGTAAATGTTGGGTTAGTAGTTGATGCTGTATCTGAAGTGCGTCATGTGTCAGCAGATGCTATGGTAGGTACGGCGGATATTGTTGCCAATGTGGCAATGGATTTTATCCGTGGGGTAGCGCAAATTAGCGACCAACTGGTTATTTTGCTCGATGTAGATAGCATTCTTAAATTTGAAGATCAAGCGGTGAGCGAGAAGAGCGCTTATGCTTTGTGAATAGGTTTTTCATAAAAACAGGGTTCCACGTAACGTAAACCTATAGAACGGGCTTCAAATATGCTTTCTGTCGCGCCAATAAAAAGATAACCACCCGGCCGCAGGCTTTTGGTAAATTTACGATAAAGCACTGTTTTAGTCTCCTGGGTAAAGTAGATTACCACATTGCGGCACAATATTAGGTCCATGTTAATAGGAAATGGGTCGCGCAGTAAGTCATGCCGCTTAAATTGCACTTGTTTACGCAACTGTGGTAGCACTGTGAAACTATCGTTGACTTCATTGAAGAAACGTTTTCGCATTTGCTGTGGAACCTCTTTAATTTCCTGGGCGGTGTAATTCCCTGAAGCGGCTTTTGCAAGAGAAGCTTCATCAATATCGGTAGCCAAAATGTGGTGGTGGCTACCAGGTGCTAGCTCGGCCAAAACGAGCAAGATTGTATATACTTCAGCTCCGTTTGAACAACCTGCACTCCAGATATTTAAAGGTTGTTGTTGCAGGAGAACTGGTAGGTAACGTTGGCGCAATGCTTCAAAACGTTCAGCATTACGGAAGAACTCGGTTACGTTAATTGTGATAAAATCAGCAAAATGCTTCCGCATCTCGGCATCAATTTTCAAACGCCGTGCTAAATCAGCATTGGAATCGATGTTATAACGTTGGCGAAAGAAGAACAACCGACGTTCAAGTTGCTTACTCTTATAGCTTTCTAAATTTAAACCAATGGTATCGCGCACAGCAGCGCATAACATAAGAAAGCCAGTCTCTTCAGAGATAATCATTGGCAACTTCCCGCCTTTCAACTGGTCCCTACGTGCTGGGTTAACCAGCTACCCAATTGTTCAGGGGTTCCTATTCTATCAGCTGCGGATAACGCTGCTTGTGGCATACCAAACACCACACAGCTCTCTTCGTCTTGCACCCAAACTTGAGCCCCTTGGGCGCGCACCTGCTTAGCGCCAGCCGCTCCATCGGCACCCATTCCGGTAAGTATAATAACTATAGTACGTTTAATCATCGCTTTAGGCAGTGATTCTAGTGTGACATCGGCTGCAGGCCGGACGCCGTGCCGGGGAGGAGCGTATTTTATCATCACATTGGCTGCATCAGTTATTGACATATGATACCCGCCCGGGGCTAACAAAGCTAAGCCCTCTTTTAATTGATCTCCTGTAGCAGCCTCGCGCACATTGATTTGAACGTCGCGGTCTAAATGCTCCGCTAACGCTGTGGTAAAGTTAGCTGGCATATGTTGTATTATCAGCAAGCTACTGCGTAAGTTCTTAGGTAAACAACCAAGCAATTGGTGTAATGCACCAGGACCACCAGTAGAAGCAGCTATTATAGTCAACCAGCGGATATTCCACCCCGAGAATCCACTGTATGTAGGTTGCAAACCCACTTTGGGTGGTTTAACAATGCTTGCTGACCGTTTTACCCGAGTGCCAGCAGCCATTTTAACCTTAACTATTAAATCAGCACATACTTTTTGCATATTCAAGGAGACAGAACCAGACGGTTTCGGGATAAAATCTATAGCACCTAAAGCCAACGCTTTAATTGTTGAGGCCGCACCACGCTGGGTCAGGCTGGAGACCATCAGCACCGGACAAGGGGCCTGTTCCATTATAGCTCGCAGTGCATCTAGTCCATCTAGGCGAGGCATTTCTACGTCGAGGGTTATTACGTCGGGCCGCAGATCTACAGCCTTGGCAATGGCAATCTCACCGTTACTGGCTGTATCTATCACTTTTATATCCGGATCACTTTCAAGCATATCGCTAATGACCTTGCGCATGAAAGCAGAATCATCTACGACTAAAACTTTAATGGAATCTGCCATTTTTACCTACCCCTAGAGCACTTCTTTAGTTCCATTCACTGAGCTTACTTCAACTATACCCGTGTAAGGGGAGAAGCGAATGGTTTTACCTACTGTGCCGCCAATGCTTTTGGCTATCACCCGAATTCGTTGTTCCTGCAGAGCAGCAAGGGTTACTTCTGCATTTTGAATACCAATGTTTTTACCAAGTGCCCCACCTAGTGTGTGCGCTCCCCCCACCATTTTCGCAACAATTTCAGTACGGCGAACACCAATGTTGAGCAAAGAGTCAATAGCCAGTGGTATGGCATGATCAGCATATTTAGCGGGGTTATGTTCGTTAAGTGAGGTTCCCTTGGAATTAGGTAGAACAATATGGGAAAGTAAACCTATCCTTTTGTTAGGGCTCCAAAGAGAAAGACCAATACAAGAACCTAGGCCATAAATAACTAATTCGGCATCATCGCCCGATACAATAAACTGACCTAGGCCCACATTTATTAAAGGTTTTCTGGTAATAACCGGTATCTTAGTATTCTGCTGTATTGTCATACGGCACCCTCAAGACCCAATGGCTTTCTGCACAGCCTTTATCAGGTTTTGAGGCTGGAAGGGTTTTAGGACAAAATCCATGGCACCTGCTTCAATAGCCGTCATAACCATTGTTTGCTGACCGGTAGCACTTACCATCACTATACGTGCATCGGGTGATTCGCTGCGGATTGCTTTAACAGCTTCAATGCCATCCATAACAGGCATAGTCACATCCATCAACACTAAATCAGGTTGTAATTCCCGATACCGATCTACAGCTTCAGCACCATTGGTAGCTTCAGCAATTTCGTAGCCTTCATTTCGCAGCATCTTACTGCATTGCATACGCATGAAGTTGGCATCATCAACTATTAATATGCGTGGCATTATAACCATCCTCCAGTAGCATATCTGCTAACCCGACTGTATCTATAATCAGAGCCAGGTTGCCATCACCAAGAATAGTAACGCCACTGACTCCTCTTATTTGCCCGAAAAACTCACCAAGACCTTTAACTACTACTTCTTGCTCGCCAATTAAGCGATCTACCACAAAACCAATTAA
>CAYMKM010000127.1:0-5326 GCA_964390985.1 uncultured Clostridia bacterium
CTCGATGTGCTAGGTGATGATGGGGAATTCGTGCCCTGTCTGCACTCTGTAGGTGCGCCGTTGCAACCAGGTGAGAAGGATGTACCCTGGCCTTGCAACCCCGATCACAAATACATTGTGCACTTTCCTGAAGCGCGGACAATCTATTCATATGGCAGCGGTTATGGCGGCAATGCTTTATTAGGCAAAAAGTGCTTTGCTTTGCGCATAGCTTCTTATATGGCTCGCGAAGAGGGTTGGCTAGCTGAGCATATGCTTATTATGGGTCTACAATCGCCACAAGGTGAAAAGACCTATGTAGCCGCCGCCTTCCCTAGCGCCTGTGGGAAAACCAATTTGGCTATGCCCATTCCTCCAAAAGCGATGCCGGGCTGGAAAGCCTGGTGTGTGGGCGATGATATTGCCTGGATTAAACCGGGTGCCGATGGCCGTTTATATGCTATTAATCCAGAGGCGGGCTTTTTTGGTGTAGCTCCTGGTACCTCCATGGAATCTAACCCCAATGCTATGCTCTCGCTTACGCGCAACACTATTTTCACTAACGTAGCATTAACACCAGATGGTGACGTTTGGTGGGAGGGTATGACCAAAGAGGTGCCCAGTAAGTTGATCGATTGGCGGGGCAATGAGTGGACGAGTGATTGTGGCCGTCCGGCAGCTCATCCCAACTCCCGTTTTACAGCACCAGCTAGCCAATGCCCGGTGATTGATCCGGCTTGGAACGATCCTAAAGGAGTGCCAATCAGTGCGTTCATTTTTGGCGGTCGGCGAGCAAACAACGTACCGTTAGTGTTTGAATCGTTTAACTGGAGTCACGGCGTTTACATTGCTGCCACTATGGGTTCAGAGACCACCGCTGCAGCAGAAGGCGTTATAGGTAAAGTACGCCGCGATCCATTCGCTATGCTGCCGTTTTGCGGTTACCATATGGGCGATTACTTTGCTCATTGGCTCAGCATGCGTAAAACCGTTACACAGCATCCCAAGTTTTTCCATGTAAACTGGTTCCGTAAAGATGCCAATGGCAAGTTTATGTGGCCTGGTTTTGGCGATAACCTGCGGGTGATAAAGTGGATAGTCGATCGTTGTCACGGTCGTATCGGTGCTAAGCAAACGCCGCTAGGTTGGGTGCCGTATGCTGAGGATGTCGATTTAAGCGGCTTAAAGCAATACACTGGCGAAGATTATACGCAAGAGATGTTGGAAGAAGTACTGGATATTGATTTAGATGCCTGGAAGCAGGAGGTAGCGGCTCAAGAAGGGCTCTTCATAGAGTTGTATGAGCGCATGCCTAAGGATTTGATCTTCGAGAAGCAATTGCTGGCCTCTCGTTTATAAGAACAGGCAAAAGAACAGGAAGAGCCGGAGTTAGGGCCGAAGTAGTAGCCAACATCCCAATAGGGGGTGAGTTGATATGGCAAACGAGTGCTCTGTATATTACAACAAAATCATTGCCGCTTTAACTGAGGCTGATATTGTGCATCCGGAGCAAGTGTTTTGGGCAGGTGTGTTCGCTGGTATCTGCGAGCAGGTGATGATGAAGGTGAAGCCGGCTGGTATGGTGACATCTTATTCATCGCAGGCCGAAGAGTCCAGCCGCATTGTCGCCGATGCGTACAAGTTGCACCGAGAGCGGCTCGATAAATCCGCAGGCGGGTTTGAAATATGGGTGTGTCGGCCTGATGATGCAGAAACTCAACGCGATATAGCTCGCCTAATGGCTGGCGGCTTGGATTGGGGAGAGTACCACGCTTTGCGGGGCCGCTTATGCGGATATACTGATGATGTTATTCGCACCTATACAGAAGGTGTGTGGCCGTGAGAGCTGTGGCGCTGCGCTTAATTGGCGTAGCGCCACACTACACTAACGCTGATGCTCGCATCTGGGGCAGTAAGGCGCTTTAGTGGGGCGTGGCCCGCATTGGGTGCAATATTGCATGCCATCTGTATCGGGAGCAATTTCTTTTGCTATTTCCATACGCACACCACAGCATGTACAGCGCGTCCGCCTTTGCTGTCCTTTTTCCTTTTTACGCATAGAGATCACCTCGCCGCCATTTTGCCCCTGTAAACGGCTTTTATGCGATGCGATCGGTTTTTACCATATCAATGAAGCTATTGGTGAGCGTTCGCTTTCATTGCCAGCTAAATCAAAAGCGGTAACCGCCACTTCAACCATACCGGGGTTTAGTTTGTTGGCGGGGCGTAAAGCTACAGTTTGCTCAGGCGTTTGCTCGCAGATCATTTCGAACTTGGCAAAGGCGTTTTGACGCAAGTATACACGGTAACCAGCCAAATCAGAGGCAGTTACGCTCACCCAGGATATGAGTAGCCCTTCTGATGTAACCTGGAGGTCTGGTTTGTTTGGTATAGGTGGTGGTGTATCAATAAGGCCGCCAATGGCTCCGCTGCCGGTTCCTGGATCCCAGATTAAGGATAACTGTTTACCCGGCTGTATGGTAATGGTGGTCCAGGGGCTTTCATACACAACATCAGAAACCAAATAGCCTGTACCATAAAAGGTGATGCTGTAATCATAAGTACCAGGTGGCAGTTCTTTGCTGGCAGTGAAAGTGCCGTCATCATTTGCCGTCATAGCAGAGTAGCCGCCGGGATTTACATATAGACGAGCTTTCTGAGCGTCAACCAGTGCAGAGTAAGGAGTAGGGTCGGCACTTACCTCAAGTATGCCGGGGCAAGGTTGCAATTGTAATTCGGCAAAGGTGGTGGTGCCGGTAACAATGTTTACTTGAGCACTAGCTTGGTATTGCTTATAACCTTCCGCATCAGTTACGGTTAGATCAACCTGCCATACTCCTGGTAGCAGATCATCTACAACCAGGGACGCCACGCCATCTACCACTGGCACTTGGTGCACTAAGCTAGTGGAGTCTTTTTTCATGCACAGTTCCAATTGCATGCCCGTGAGATTGCCGTTTATTTCATTAAGATCAGCCAACACCTTCAGGGTTCCCTGCTTGTGTGCATCATCGCGCAGGGGTTTAAGCTGGCCACAGCCGCACATCAACAGCAACATCAAGGTTAATACCAGGAATAACAAGCTGGACAGTTTTCTTCCGGCCATAAAATAACACTCCTCGTCCCTTTAGGGCCGGCTTTATTATCATGCCATTAGTCAGTCCGTTGAGCAAACTCCGTTTTCGCCCATTAGGCCTAGTTACCATTGACGGAGAAGTTATTTTGCACTAAATCAATAAACTCCAGCCAGTTATGCACCCGTTGGCCAACAGCCTCCTCGTTATAGGGGTAGGCCATGGCTACAGGTAAACCATATGGGGCAAAAGCAGCCAAGTTATGCGGGGCATCGTCGAACAATACATCGCCGCGTACCAACTCTTTGCGGTGAGCGAAGACGACCTGATGCAAATCGAGAAATGGTAAGTTTTTCCGCACCCAGCTTAGTTTATCGGCGTGCCCGTGGCGAGCTGCGGTTACTATCACCACATCGTGACCACATTTTACTAGATGGTGCATACCATCAATGGCACCTGGCAAAGGCTCCAAATCGAGGAAGAAGCCGGGCTGGCTTAAATAGCGATATATTGCTCTACCCTGTTTGGCATATACATGGGGCCCCCACTCGCGCATTTGCTCGGCGCGCAGGGTATCGTGGTGTTGTGCGTTGTAGACAGCAAACCACTTTTTCACCAGGTCACATAAGACACCATCCATATCTATGAGTAGGCGAGCCATAGACATGCATCTCCTTTTCTACTATTATTGGATAAGGGCGGTGGCCAGTTTCGGCTCCGCGGAAGGAGCAGCATCTTGAGTAAAGCTGATCTTAACACCAGTTACGAGTACAAATACGGTTTTCGCGACTCTGAAAGCTCTTATACATTCAAAAGCAAAAAAGGTCTCAGCCGTGCTGTAGTTGAGCAAATATCGCAGATGAAAGGCGAACCCGAATGGATGCGTCAATTTCGCCTGCGGGCATACGATACTTTTGTGAAAAAGCCGATGCCTAAATGGGGTCCTGACCTAAGCGCGGTCGATTTTCAGGATGTTTACTACTACGTACGGGCCAGCGAGCGAGCCGAACGCAGCTGGGAAGAGGTTCCAGAGAACATTAAGCGCACTTTCGATCGTTTAGGTATTCCCGAAGCAGAGCGTAAGTATTTAGCAGGTGTAAGCGCTCAGTACGAATCAGAAGTGGTATACCACAATATTCGCCAGGATTTGGAGCAGCAAGGCGTTATTTTCTGCGATACCGACACAGCGTTGCGCGAGCATCCAGAGTTGTTTCGTGAGCATTTTGCCACGGTGGTGCCACCGGGCGATAACAAGTTTTCTGCACTTAACTCAGCGGTTTGGAGCGGGGGTAGCTTTATTTGGGTACCACCCGGCGTGCATGTTGAGATACCTTTGCAGGCCTACTTCCGCATTAATACCCAAAACATGGGGCAGTTTGAACGCACGCTCATTATTTGCGAGCCAGGCAGTTTTGTGCATTATGTTGAGGGATGTACGGCGCCGCAATATGCCACTAGTTCTTTGCATAGTGCGGTTGTTGAAGTCATAATAAAGAAGGGTGCTCGTTGTCGTTACAGCACCATCCAAAATTGGTCTAAGAATGTGTACAATCTGGTGACCAAACGGGCTATCGCCCATGAGCAAGCTACCATGGAATGGGTAGATGGCAACCTGGGTAGCCAATTGAATATGAAGTATCCAGCCGTAATATTGGCCGGACAGGGTGCCAAGGCAGACGTATTATCCATTGCCTTAGCCAATAGCGGGCAAATTCAAGATGCTGGTGCCAAGGTGATTCACGCTGCAGTGGACACTACATCCACCATTATTTCCAAGTCGATCAGCTTGGGCGGTGGCAGTACCATTTACAGAGGCTTGGTAAGAATTGGGCCGCAAGCCGAGAGGGCTCGTTCCAAGGTGAATTGCGATACTCTCATCTTCGATAAACAATCGCAGGCTGATACATATCCTACAATTGAAGTGCTTAACAAAAGCGCTGCTATGGAGCATGAGGCAACGGTGTCAAAGGTGAGCGAAGAACAGCTCTTTTATTTGAAGAGTCGCGGCTTAAGCGAAGAGCAGGCTACTATGATGATTGTGATGGGATTCATTGAACCATTCGCCAAAGAATTGCCGATGGAATACGCCGTAGAACTGAATCGGTTGATCCAGTTGGAAATGGAAGGTGCAGTGGGTTAAAGGGGGCAGCAGATTTGCGTGGACGCTTCACTTGGGGCATCATCGCCATAACGGTGGCGGTGTTCTTGCTTGATGCTGTCTCTGGAGGCAAATTACTGGTATTGGGCGCTAAATCTCCCGGATTGTGGTCAGG
>CAYMKM010000128.1:0-5318 GCA_964390985.1 uncultured Clostridia bacterium
CGTTATAACTTGGTAAAAGGTAACGCTATCAGTCACGCTTTCGATATGCACGGGGGGACAGACTTTTGTCCGAGACAAGCCGTACCATGCACGCCGCAAGAGCGGATTATGGCGGGTTCGTACTTACATATTCACCACAATACGTTTTTGATCACTTCATACCAGAGCATAGTGATTAGGGGTATACCTACTGAAAACGTCGATGTACACCATAACTGGTTTTATAATTATCCACAAGACTGCGTTACCTATAGAAACTATAGCGGCGGAAATGTTAATGTTTATGAAAACATTTATGGTGATGATAAATATTACGTGGAAGTGTTAATGACACCAGGACCTATTATCAAGCTACCTTAAATGAAATTCCTTCTTCCGCAGGCATACCATGATTTTTTCGGGAGATTATATAGGGTAGAGAGGAGGCCTCCCAACATGAATAAGGCGGAATTGATAGATAGCGTTGCACAGAAGGCGGGTATCTCGAAGAAGGATGCCGGTATTGCTATTGAAGCTATGCTCGATAGTATAAACAACGCTCTGGCACAGGGGGAAAGAGTACAGTTGACGGGTTTTGGCACCTTTGAAGTACGTTCACGCGAAGAGAGACGTGGACGTAACCCACAAACCGGAGCAGAGATTCGCATCCCCGCTCGGCGGGCACCTGTCTTCCGTGCTGGCAAAGCTATGAAGGAGAGTTTGCAGTAGGATTACATTGCAAGGTGCGTTATAGCCCGGTAGTAATATGCTATCGGGCTCTTCTTTTTCCTCAACGATTTACCTTCCCTACACTGAGTGTTATAATCAACAAATAGTGTAAAAGATGGTATACAGGGCCCAAAGGAGGCGTTATGGATGGATCCTATTAAAATAGGCCTTTTAGGTCTGGGGAATGTAGGTAGTGGAGTCTGGCAGATCCTACAACAAAATGGTGAGCTAATAGCGAACAGAGCTAATGGTCCACTGCAAATAACTAGTGTTGTAGTGCGTGATCCACACAAAGAGCGGCTAGTGCAAGTCCCGTCTCATTTGGTTACAACTGACGCAGAGATGCTATTGACTGATCCTAATATCCACATAGTGGTGGAGACAATAGGATGCAGTAATGGCACTACAGAGCCGGCACGAACTTATATAAACAAGGCGCTGCGGGCAGGCAAGCACGTAGTCACTGCTAATAAAGAGGCCCTTGCCAAGCATATTGATGAGTTTAACGCTTCTGCACAGGCTGGTGGCGGTAGTTTATACTTTGAAGCTGCGGTAGCTGGGGGTATCCCCATAATAAAGTCTTTACGTGAAGCTTTGGTGGCTAACCGTATTCAAGCGCTAATGGGTATTATTAATGGTACAACTAACTATATGCTCACCCGCATGGCTAACGATGGACTAGAGTTCGACGATGTTTTAGCCAAAGCACAGTCTTTAGGGTATGCTGAAGCGGATCCTTCTAGTGACGTAGAAGGGTATGATGCTGCGTATAAACTAGCTTTACTGGCCTCCATTGCCTTTGGGGCAAAAATCGATGTTAACGATGTTTATTGCGAAGGTATTACGCGCATTGCTTTGGAAGACCTTCGCTACGCCAGCGAACTAGGCTTTTGTGTAAAATTATTAGCTATTGCTAAAGAGGAAGCTGGCAGTCTGGAGCTGCGGGTTCATCCTACAATGATTCCTGTCGATCATCCGTTGGCAGCCGTAAACGATGTGTTTAACGCAGTATTCGTCCAAGGTGATGCTGTGGGTGATTTGATGTTTTATGGCCGCGGTGCTGGTATGATGCCCACTGGCAGTGCTGTGTTGGCTGATTGCATTGATGCAGCCAAAAACATTCGTAGGGGAGTGGCAGCTTCTGGCAATGGTAACCTGCAGCGCAAACCTATTAAACCGATAAAAGATGTTGTATGCCGTTATTACTTGAATTTCCAAGTGATCGATCGTCCGGGTGTAATGGCTAGCATTGCCGCAGCACTTGGGCGAGAAGGTGTTAGCATTGAATCTTGTCTTCAAAAAGGTCGCCGGCAGGACCCTGTTGGCCTGGTGATTGTTACTCACTCGGTTGCCGAACACAATCTTCGCCAAGCATTAGAGCATATCACCACCTTGCCGGTGGTGCGCGCTGTGGCCAACGTTATACGTGTGGAAGGAGATTAATTTTCATGGCCTGGCAAGGTGTTATTGAAGAGTATCGTGCTTTTTTACCAGTCACTGATAAAACACCAGTTATTACGTTGAAAGAAGGGAACACCCCGCTTATTCCGGCCCGGAATTTGGCGGCAGCTGCGGGCATTCCCGGTAAGCTATATTTGAAATACGAAGGCCTTAACCCCACGGGGTCATTTAAAGATAGAGGCATGACCATGGCCGTAAGTAAGGCGGTGGAAGAAGGCTCGCGGGCTGTTATGTGTGCCTCAACTGGTAACACATCGGCAGCAGCAGCGGCTTATGCTGCTCGTGCGGGTATTCGGGCTATTGTATTAATTCCTGAGGGCGCTATTGCGCTAGGGAAACTGAGCCAGGCCTTGATGCATGGTAGCCGAGTTTTAGCGGTGCGAGGAAACTTTGATGATGCACTGCGTTTGGTGCGCGACCTTACTTCTCGTTACCCCATTACTTTGGTTAATTCTATTAATCCATACCGAATTGAAGGGCAAAAGAGCGCTGCCTTTGAAATATGCGATGTTTTAGAGCAAGCGCCTGATATTTTAGCCATTCCGGTGGGAAATGCCGGCAATATAACCGCTTATTGGAAAGGCTTTTCGCAATACCATCAAGCAGGTCGCATTGCAAATCTACCTCGCATGTGGGGTTTCCAAGCTGCGGGTTCAGCCCCCATTGTATTAGGGCATCCCGTAGAAGATCCGCAAACTATAGCTACGGCCATTAAAATAGGTAACCCCGCTAGTTGGCAGCAAGCACTTACCGCCAGTAAAGAATCGCATGGGCAAATTGATGCTGTCAGCGATGAGCAAATAATAGAGGCTTATACGCTGCTAGCTCGGTACGAAGGGGTATTTTGCGAACCAGCCTCGGCAGCGTCTGTAGCTGGTGTGCTGCAGATGGCTCGCCAGAATAAAATTGTAGGTGAGCCTACCATTGTCTGTGTGCTTACTGGGCACGGTTTAAAAGACCCAGATATGGCTATAGCAACTGGAGGCCAGCCACAAGTGGTGGATGCCGACATAGCTTCCATAGAGCGCCTTCTACTAAAGGAGATTGACCAGTGAGTTGTGGGTCGGTTGAAGTAATAGTTCCAGCAAGTACAGCCAATTTGGGCGCTGGTTTAGATTGTTTGGGGTTAGCACTGGATATACGTAACCAATATATATTTAGCCTAGGTACGGCTGGACCGGATATTACCATTAAGGGTGAAGGCGCTGGACATTTGCCGGTTGATGAAGAGCATCCAGCGTACATGGCCTGTATGAAATTATTAACCGGAATGGGTAAAAAACCGGCAGGCTTATCAATACGTCAGGTGAACTGTGTTCCTTTTTCCGGAGGGCTAGGTAATAGTGCCACGGCTGTGGTGGCTGGTGTAGTGGCAGCCGGATTGTTAGCGGGCAAGCCGTTTTCGCAAGAGGATGTTTTGCGCGAAGCGGCAGCACTTGAGGGTCACCCCGATAACGTTGCTCCTGCATATTTAGGTGGATTAGTAGTTTGTGCTAGCAATGCTAACGGGCGGGTTATAAACGCTAAAGTATCTATACCCGATGAGTTAATAGCAGTATTGGCTATCCCGCAGTTTATGCTTAGCACCAGCAGTTCACGAAGGGTGTTGCCAGCACAAGTTAGCTTAGGCGATGCTTTATTTAATGTGTCTCGTTGCGGGCTATTTGTAGCTGCGTTAGCCAGCAATCAGTTAGATCTATTACCAATGGCCATGGAAGATAAACTGCACCAGCATTACCGGGCAGCATTGGTGCCTGGGTTAAATGAAGTATGTCAGGCTGCACAACAGGCTGGAGCTTTTGGCGCTGCTTTGTCGGGTGCAGGTCCGAGTGTAGTTGCCTTATGTAGTCGAAATAAAGCCAATCCTAGTGAGATAGCGCAGGCTATGGTGCAAGCTTTTGCCCTGGCCGATGTTGAAGCGAGAGCCATTATTACCAAACCTAGCGAAACAGGTACGGTATACCGATATCTAGGGGAGAGTGCACAGTGGGAATAATAGTGCAAAAATATGGAGGCAGCTCCGTTAAAGATACTGAACACATTATGGCCGTGGCCAAGCGGGTAGTGGCTACTCGCGATATGGGTTGGCAGGTGGTGGTGGTGTTATCTGCAATGGGTGATAGCACCGATGAACTAATAGCTAAAGCACGTGCAATAACCTGTCGGCCAGCCCGGCGAGAGATTGATATGCTCTTATCCACTGGCGAGCAAGTGTCTATTTCTTTACTCGCCATGGCCATTGACTCGCTAGGGTATCCGGTAGTATCGCTGACCGGAGCACAAGCTGGCATACATACTGATAGCGTACATACCAAAGCGCATATTCACGATGTTTCCACGGATAGGTTACAAAAGGAGTTGGCTGAAGGTCGCATTGTAATAGTGGCGGGCTTTCAAGGCATAAATGCGGAGAACGACATAACAACGCTGGGGCGGGGTGGTTCTGATACTACCGCTGTAGCACTAGCAGCCGCCTTAGGGGCTGATATGTGCGAAATATATACTGATGTAGATGGTGTTTATACAGCCGATCCGCGTCTGGTTAAACAGGCCCGTAAGCTATCCGACATTTCTTACGGTGAAATGCTAGAGATGGCCAGCCTAGGGGCGCTGGTATTGCAGCCGCGAGCAGTGGAATATGCGGCTATGCATCAAGTCGTTATTCATGTACGCAATAGCGGTAATGGTAATAAAGGTACATATGTGCAAGGAGAGCGGAAAATGGAAAAAGATATGTTAGTAATCGGCGTTGCCCACGATACCAATGTAGCTAAGGTAGCAATAATTGGTGTACCTGACCGGCCTGGTGTATCGTACCGCATTTTTTCACGCATGGCAGCCGAAGGAATCAATGTGGATATGATAGTGCAAACCACGAAAAAGGATGGCACTGCTGACCTTATCTTTTCCATCAGCCGTGATGACGCTGAGCGCGTTCAGGCGATGGCACAGCAGCTGCAAGAGAGCTTGAATGCCGATGAGATACATATTGACCTCGGCGTGGCAAAGATTTCTATTGTCGGGGCGGGCATGATGACCAACCCTGGTGTGGCAGCCCGCATGTTTGAGGCACTAGCCGAACAGAACATCAATATCCAGATTATAAGCACCTCAGAGATCAAAGTATCGTGCTTAATAGCGGAAGAGCG
>CAYMKM010000129.1:0-3582 GCA_964390985.1 uncultured Clostridia bacterium
CCAAGCGGTATCATCCGCAAGCTTTGCCCATTCGTCGCTCCATACCTTGGGGGTGCGGGCATCATCTTACCCCGGCCATGCAGTACTCCGGCTTAGGGTTGGCCGAGCCAACGCGTGTAATTTGGCGGCGCCTACTGCGGATAAAGAGCAAAGAATCGCTGGTTAGCGCCGGCAGTGGCGAGGCGGGCCACTATAAGCTGACAGTGGCCGTACCAGGTGAGAGTTTGCTTTATCGGCCAGTGCGTGATCGGCTATGGCAGTTTGCCACTAAAGTACGCCATTTGCAAACGGGTAGTTTGCAGTTGTATTTGATTTACTTATTTATTACCTTGGCTTTGTTGCTGTTGTTTGCGAGGTGAGGCTCTTGGCATTGGTAAATAACCTGTTCCCAGTAGCCCTAGCGTTTTTGTTTGCTCCGCTTTTATCGGGGGTGATTAAACGCGCTAAGGCATTTTTGCAAGGACGCAGTGGACCCTCTGTGCTACAGGTATACCGCGATATTGCCAAGCTGTTCAGCCGTGAGGCGGTTATATCTGAGCACGCTTCTCCAGTTAGCGTTTATGCACCGTGGCTGATTATAGCTGCGGTGGGCGCTGCTGTTTGTTATGTACCTTTGTATACAGGAGCACCCTTGGGGCGCAGCGGTGACGTATTCATTGTGATATACCTACTAGCCATGATGCGCGTGTGCACCACTTTGTTGGGGTTAGATGGTGCCACCAACTTTGGGGGCATGGGCGCTGGGCGAGAGTTACACATAGGCGCTCTTGTGGAACCGGTGTTTATGGTGGGTCTGTTGGCCATAGCCTTACCAGCGGGCACTACGGGGCTGAGCGGAATGATGCTATATTTGCAAGCAAACGGCTTGGCCAGTCTCACATTAGGCCATTTGTTAGCATTGGCGGCACTGAGTGTGGTATTAGTAGCCGAAACAGGCCGCATTCCCGTTGATAACCCCGATACGCACCTGGAGCTAACTATGGTGCACGAAGGTATGGTTTTAGATATTAGCGGGTGGCAGTTGGCCCTCATCACCTGGGCGCACAGTGTGAAACAACTGCTGTTGTGTAGCTTAATAGCTAACCTGGCGTTACCCTGGCACCCCTTTTGGTTGGGCATCTTGCCAGCCGCCAGCGTGGGCCATGTGAGTGTGTGGCTTGCTGGCGTGGTGTTTTACTGCCTTAAGGTGCTGGTTGTGGGGCTAATATTGGCTGCCACAGAAACAGCCAATGCCAAAATGCGTTACTTTAAACTGCAATATCTGCTTGGTGTGGCCTTGTTTTTGGGCGTGGTAGGAGCAGTTATCAATTTGTGACCAGCTCTTTATGGAGGTTAGAGAATGGGACTCACATCAATACCTATTACAACATCCGCCAGCCTACAGATGCTGGCATTTACGGCCGTAGCAATTGCCGTGGCACAAGGGTCGGCCCGTAAGTTTCGCGCTATTGTAAGCTTGCTGGCGTTCCAATCGCTGGTTATTGTTGTCACCACCTTGGTTGTAGGGCTGCAGGCCGGGCAGGCAAATATAATTTGGGCCGTTGTAGTGGCTGGTATTTGTAAAGTGGTATTGATGCCCGCCATCCTTATTTATATGTACAAATACGTAGGAGGAGCAGGCGATAACCGCTCGCTGCTGGCTCCCGATAAGGCTTTAGTAGTTACCATTGGTGTAGTAACGCTGTCGTATTACATAGCTCCTACCTTGTTGCCAGCCAATAAACCCTGGGGCGAGGTTATTTTCCCAGCGGCGTTATCCGTAATGATGATTGGCCTATATTTGATGGCCGCTCGGCGCAGCGCTCTATACCAGGTGGCAGGTTTACTGGTGATGGAGAACGGTTTATCGCTAGCTACGCTAGCCACCACGCATGGCATGCCGGTGTTGGTGGAGTTGGGCGTACTGCTAGGCGGTATGGGTGGTATTTTTGTAATGAGCCTGCTGGTGCGGGGAATGCACCAACAGTTGGAGAGTACCGATACTACGCATTTACGTCGTTTGAGAGGTTGATAAATTCCCATGCTCCTTGCTCTGCTTTTGTTACCAACAATAATCTCTATTTTAATGCTGGTAGTCCCCAAAGGACGAAGCAGTGTAAGTGTGCACATACTGGGTAGCATTGCCACAGCTACCCTAGGTACATGGTTAGCCGTGCAAGCTCTAATGCAGCCAGTAGCATCTACAGGTGGTTATTTGTTTTTAGATGCTTTAGGGGCCTATTTGCTAGTGATGGTTTCGCTGCTGGTGTTTCTGGCAGCCATTTATTCAGTAGGCTATTTACCCACCGACCCTAAAGCGCTACACAAATATTACTTCCTTTTCCACCTGTTTTGGGCCACCATGAACGCGGTTTGTGTGAGCGATAATTTAGGCCTGTTATGGGTGGCTATTGAAGCAACCACCCTTGTTTCGGCGCTATTAGTCAACTTTAACAACAACAGACATTCGTTGGAGGCAGCCTGGAAGTACGTGATCATATGTACGGTGGGGATTGCTTTTGCCCTGTTTGGCACTATTTTGCTTTATGAAGCCAGCGCGTTGACGCCCACTTTATCCAGTATGAATTGGACCAAATTAATGGCCGGTGCTAGGCACCTACAACCCGAGCTAGTGCGCTTGGCCTTTCTGTTTTGTTTGGTCGGTTATGGCACCAAGGCGGGCTTGGCACCCATGCACACCTGGTTGCCCGATGCTCACTCACAAGCACCCTCGCCAATTAGCGCCATTCTCTCGGGTGTATTGCTCAACTGCGCCGTTGTAGGCATATTGCGCTTTCACGCCATTAGCTCAGCAGTGTTGGGGCCTGGTTACTCCAGTAATTTGCTAATTATATTTGGTTTGCTCTCTATTGCTTTTGCCGTACCTTTCATTGCCACCAGTAGCGATATCAAGCGGCTGCTGGCCTACTCTTCAGTGGAACATATGGGCATTATTGCTCTTGGTTTTGGCTTGGGTACTCCCTTTGCCCTGCGGGGTGCCACGTTACACATGCTAGTACATAGCTTGGCCAAAGTGGTGATGTTCTTCACTGCTGGTCGCTTAATTCAAAGGTATGGTTCGCGGTTACTGGCGCGTATGAGTGGCGCTGTGCGTGCCTTACCTGTTGGTGGACCGATATTTGTGGCTGGCGCCTTGGCTATTGCTGGCATGCCGCCCTTTGGCACTTTTTTAAGTGAGTTGAGCATTGCCTGGGGAGGAATAAGTGCCGGCTACATATGGATAACGCTGCTTTATTTAAGCGGAATAGCTTTGGCTTTCGCTGGTTTAATGTTTCATGTGAAGCGGGTGGCGTTTGGCTCATCGAACCTGGTTAGTACGGGTTCGGTCAATTACTGGATGCTGATTCCGACACTAATACCTTTGGCCATGGTGACGCTGTTGGGTGTGTATGTGCCACCAGCGTTAACCAGTACCATTGAGAGTGTTTTACAGGCCTTGCAAGGGGGAATTTAAGTGGCCATTATAAACGAAGAGTGCCAGGAGGTTACCTGCGCCGAAGCAGTGGCCGCAATACAAGCAGCCCTAAATGATGGTGAGGGCGAATTAACGGCGCTGGTAGGTGCCGATGAACGTCCATTAGG
>CAYMKM010000129.1:3682-5293 GCA_964390985.1 uncultured Clostridia bacterium
TAATGCGGGTGAACGAAGAGCTTACTGGTCACCGTTATTTGCGGCATGTGGTGGTTCCCGGTGGTTTGCGCCGTGATTTGCCTGTGGGCGAACTACGCAAGAGCATAACCCATGTGAGCACCGATTTCGCCAAATTAGTTGCCGAGTTGTGGGAAGAGGCCTCTTTGCTGGATCGCTTGCAAACTACGGGAGTGCTCAGTTTTGAGCAAGCCCGGCAAATGGGTGTGGTAGGGCCGGCGGCTCGAGCTAGCGGGCTTAGTTGCGATTGGCGCATTTACCATCCGCAACCTGGGTATGAAGACCTGGAACTATTGGAGTGTCTGCGTAAAACGGGCGATGTAGAGGCCAGGGCATTGGTGCGTATAGATGAAGTAGTTACCTCCACTCGCCTAATACAGCAGTTGGTAGCCGTGTTGCAGCCGGGCGATGTTTATCAGGAGTTGGGACCCATGCCAACTGGGCAACCAGCTTTAGGTTACTGTGAATCGCCCCGTGGTAGCATGGTGCACTGGTTAATGGCTGGTGAAGGGAATACCATTCAACGTTTGCACATTCGCTCGGCCGCCTTTGCCAATTGGCCGGCGGTGCCGCTGGCCGTGCGGGGGAACATAGTGCCCGACTTCCCACTCATTAATAAGAGTTTTGAGCTTTGCTACGCTTGTTGCGATCGGTAAGGTTAACAGTAAGAGGAGTGCAAAATCATGTTATTTCCGGCGCTGAAAGCCAGAATTCTGAAAGGCAGTCCTACAGAAGCCTACCCATTGGGTGAGCTTCCTAAAGCGCCGTCGGCTTTTACGGGGCTACCTGCTTGGCATCAGGATGTGTGTCAGCGCTGTGGTCACTGCGGTGCTGCTTGCCCTACTGGGGCTATAGAAGTAGCTAGCGAACAACACTCACCAGCGTGTGAGTGGGAGCTGGATATTGGCAAGTGCATAATGTGCGGGCTGTGCATTGATGCCTGTCCGCAGCGGGCCATAAGCGCTACGGGGAAGTATGATTTAGCGCAACTAAGCAACCCGCACATTCTGGGTGATGCTATTGGCAAACGCATTAGCCGATTATATAAGCGCTCGCTACACATTCGCCATGTGGATGTTGGCTCGTGCAATGCTTGCGATTGGGAGATGAATGCGCTGCTGAATCCGGTTTACGATATTCAGCGGCTGGGTATTGATTTTGTCGCTTCGCCCCGACATGCCGATATGCTGATGGTGACCGGGTCCCCCACAGCTAACTTGGCGGAAGCGTTGCGGCTCACTTATGAAGCGGCACCTCAACCTTGCTTGGTGATGGCCTTGGGCACTTGTGCTATTAGCGGCGGCCTTTTTGCGCAAACCGCAGCTTGCCAAAACAGGGTGAACCAATACGTACCGGTGCATGTATATGTGCCCGGTTGCCCGCCTCGGCCGCAGGCCATTTTGCATGGCTTGTGGTTGCTGTTGGAGAGAGCGGAGCAGTTATGCGTGGTCGATGGCCGCTGTTAGTTCTGCACTCGATATTTTTGCAGTTCAGCTAGCAATTCGGCCAGCGGGATCTTGGCCAAAGCCACTACTCGGTCGGCGCCGCCGTACGATATATACAAATCATCCCGATAAATGTAACCGCCCACCG
>CAYMKM010000130.1:0-5286 GCA_964390985.1 uncultured Clostridia bacterium
TATCCCCATACACCGTACTCATCTAATCTGGTGTAATCCTTGAGCCCACACGATGGGCAAGACCACTTGTTTTTCATTTGCCTGGCTCCTTTACTGCCCCATGCATGATATAAAGTGGCTATCTTCACCAGCATATATACCTATTATTCAAACACATCGTCCATTAATTTGCGTATGCGTTGTCTCCTTTGATCGGTGGCATTCTCGTCCAGTTGAATGCTCACTTGCAGTACATCGCCTTCCTTAGCTGTTTGTGGTAATAGCAAGCGTGGTACGGAGAATGTGCCTTCTGAATACTCTAATATAGCCATCGCTCCCTCGTAGCGATCAATAATTAGTTGCATATGGTTCCTCCCAATACATAGTTATACTATTCCCATCACTTACTGCGATGATAGTACCATGCAAATCAGTACGGTACACAATCACGTTAGCCTGGGCTAGCCTTTGCACGATCTCTGGGTGCGGTAGTTTATAGACATTATTGCGACCAACAGAAATAACCGCATAAGTAGGTCGTACCGTTTTCAGAAAAGCGGAAGTAGTTGAGGTGGCGCTGCCATGGTGGGCGACTTTTAATAGATCGGCGTGTTCTAAACCAGCTTGCAGCAAATCTGCTTCTGCTTCCGCTTGAGCGTCACCAGTAAGTAGAAAGCTCGTGTCGCCGTATTCTATACGTAATACAGCACTATTATCGTTTATCTCTTTGTAGCTACGAATGGGCGCTATAAACACAGCCGTCAATTCTGCACCAATAGACAATGGTAGGTCGGCAGCGATTGGTGTCACCTTAAGATTGTTGCTAGCGATTGTTAGCAATAAGTTTTCATATGTTTTTGTGGTATGTAGCACGCGGGGAAGGTATACTTTTCCGATGGTGAAGGTGTTTATTATTGTGGCCATCCCACCAATATGGTCGGCATGAGGATGAGTACCCACCAGGTGATCGATGTGGGTTACATTGTGTTTATGTAGGTATTCAATAATAAAATTGGCGTCAGAGCTATTGCCAGCATCCACTAATATATTTTGTCCAGCGGGTGTTTGAATAAAGATGGCATCAGCCTGGCCTACATTAAGGAAATGTAGCGTCAGCTGCTCGGTTACAGCATCTACAGGAATAACCAAGAGGCAAAGTAATAACAGGAATGTGTTAAGGAATAGCCGTAATGCTCGGTTAAGCAATGTTGTTCACCTCATTAATGGGTGGTTCTGCTTATTTATTCGCCATCTTCAACCAACGCCCATAAACGTGTTAAACGCAAAATCCTGGCATAGCGTACCTGAGGTAACAACCGGAGGTGCTGGCTTATAACATCGCCTTCACAGATCGTTTCTGGTAATAAGTGCCGAGGAATATTCATTAAGTGACCATCACATTCACAGATAGCATAATTGGCTTCAAAGCGGTCGATAATTATTTGATTACATAACTGTAGCGGGTGGGGCGAGTGTGTTAGGCCAGTCAGAACAAGTGTAGCTATGGTTAATAATGTAGTGACGAGAAACAAACGTGGCACAGCACTACCTCGCTATTATTGACTGTGAAACTCCATCAATCTAATAAAATCACGTATAAAATGCAACTGCACAAGACTACTGGAACGTAGTGTGGTGGTAATCTCCTGTAAAATATTATCTGTAATCGGACTCACTTGTTGCGGCTCTTCTAAAGCGGCCATAATATCTGCCGCAGGTATATGTAATGCTTTAGCTAGGGAGAAAAAGGCGTCAAGGCTGGGTAAACGATCGCCGTTCTCTATTTTAGCTATATAAGTAGGATGAAACCCTGCACGTTCAGCCAGGGTTTCCTGGGTAAGTCTTTGTGATTCTCGCGCAGCACGCAAATAATTACCTAACCGTTGTCGACTAACTACTTCCAACGGTACCCTCCTATACGGAAGCATATGATGAACAATAATCAAATACACCTTAACCCAAGTAAGTCCTGCAAATTGTGGAAGGTCATCTAATAGGCATATCAGATGCATATAAGGAGTATATGCCGGGCTCCTCATTACGGCGTTGACTAAGGGTCCCTTGTCCGAGCAGCGTATGGGTGCTGGGCGGGGCTGGTGACGCTTGGCCGGCCCTAAAAAAGGGTACTGCACGGCCGTCTCCCAAGTCAACACCGAACGGTGCCCCCTGGGGGGCACTAATGTGTGGCGGTTTGCGCCCGGCAAAGGAATGATATATTTTCTAGAAACCCGAGATTATTCGAGGCTGTTTTACGCATTTTGGCTTAATCGGTGTTCGGTTCGCTGTGGTTTCCAAGAAATGTGGCACTCCCACCCGCTCTCCCAGGAATGGGCGGGGGAGTATTCTTGGGGCTGCAAGAGCAGCAGCATGTAACTGCTCATTCTAGTGGCAGCTGGCTACTAGCGCCACCCGCCCAGCAAAGAAGTGGTAGATTTTCTAGAAACCCGAGATTATTCGAGGCTGTTTTACGCATTTTGGCTTAATCGGTGTTCGGTTCGCTGTGGTTTCCAAGAAATGTGGCACTCCGCTTGCTTCCCCACGCCATACTCGGTTACATCCTCCAGCTTCCATTTTGCCAATGAAAAAGAGAATAGCAGTAAGGCCTGTGGGTATATGGGTCAAGTCGTCAGAAATACCGAGGCTGCTCAAGCCTCGTTCATAACAAGAAGACTTGCCCAAGCTGATATGGAGTCTAACCCGTAGGGCTATTCACGGAATCCATCAGCAACGGCATATCTACAGGTTTTATCAATTACGCCGTAAGGTTAGGCGAGTGGCATATATTCATCACATTATGCATTCCAAACGGATTCATTAGCCCTTGCTTTTACGAAAAAGACATAATAAACTAAAATAAACCCTCAGAAAGGGTTATCTAAGAAGGGAGGCGGCAAACGTTATGATGGTCAAAGCGTATCTACCAGTACTTTGTATCAACTGCAAGGAGGTTGATCGTGGCAGAGTATACAAATGCCAAAAACGTGTTGCCAGCCCATCTTCTGCACGAAGTGCAGCAGCATGTTCAAGGAGCGTTGCTTTACATTCCTAATAAGAGGCAACGACGACCTTGGGGTACTCTTACTGGTATTCGTCATGAGTTAGCAGCTCGTAACGGAGCAATGAAAAAAGAGTATAGGCAGGGTGCAAGTTTGCATAAGCTGGCAGCAAAGTATCATTTAAGCCAGGATACCGTTCGTAAAATTGTGCGATCGTAAAGAGATTGCATATGGGAATGTTTAAGTAAACGAATTATCGCCCCTGGTAGACCTACCAGGGGCATGCTAATGTATAAATGGTGACGTTACCAATCCTCATTTGAGGGAGGTGGTTTGCGTTGAAAAACGTAAATCGGAGGTATCAGGCTGCTTAAGCTGATACTTTCGGGTAACTACAGGGGCGGGCGGTATGCCTGCCCTTGTTGTTTAGCGTCCTACCATATGGTTACTGCATGATGCTAGTTGATCTAAGGCGACAATCTGTGTGGCTTTTGTTTTTCGAAAGCGTACTTCCGCACCGCCAGCAGCCAATGAACGGCTGCTTATCGTAATGCGTATGGGCATGCCTAATAGATCGGCATCTTTCAGCTTTACACCAATACTAATGTTTCGGTCATCGTATAGTGTATTCGCTTCGCCCATGCGGTGATATACTTCATCGGCAATATCCTGCACCGATTGATCGCGCCCGGCAGTTAACAAGTGGTAGCTATAGGGGGCAATATCCGCTGGCCAAATGATACCATCGTCATCGTGATTTTGCTCGATTATACAAGCCAATAATCGTTCGATACCAATTCCATATGAACCCATTATTACTGGCTGAGTAGAACCATCTTCCGCAGTAAAAGAGAGAGCGAGAGCCTGGCTGTATTTTGTACCTAGCTTGAATATATTGCCAACCTCAATACCTCGCTGTGCAATTAAGGGTTGCCCACACTGTGGGCAACCAGCTCCAGCGCATACTAAGGCGATATCACCTATTAGGTCGGCTTGGAAATCGCGTCCGTAGTTTACACCGCCTAAGTGGTAATCAGGACGATTCGCGCCGGTTATCATGTTGCCATTGGCCAGCACTGTTTCATCAGCTACAATTATCAAGGGCATGGTTACTTGTATGCCCACTGGTCCAGTAAAGCCAGTTACTAAACCAGCTGCCGCCGCTTCAGCTGCAGATAATGTGCGTACTTCGCTTCCTAATAGCCCTTCTAGTTTACTAGGGTTCACATCTAAATCACCACGAATAAGGGCGAGAATTACATTGTGACCAGAAGTGAAAAAGACACACTTTAAGGTCTGTTCAGGCATACAACCAGCTACCTGGCATAGGTCCGCAATGCTACTGGCATTGGGCGTATGAATTAGATGAATACTTTCCATATTGGTTGGAGCTTCACTAGTAGGGTGTGCTGAGGTAGCCGCCTCCTGGTTAGCAGCATAATTACAAGCCGGACATAATAGTAGAGTATCTTCACCACCAGGGTTTAGTAGAATGAATTCGTGTGCCTGCCGACCACCCATCAACCCAGTGGCCGACTCTACTGCCAGCACAGGTAGATCCATCTGATGGAAGATATCAAGGTAAGCTGCTTTCATACGTTCATAAAAACTATCCAGATCAGACTGTGAAGCATGAAAGCTATATGCATCTTTCATAGTGAACTCACGCAAACGGATAAGTCCTCCACGTGGGCGGGCTTCATCGCGCACTTTTGTCTGTATTTGAAAGAGCAGCATGGGCAAATGCCGATGTGAAGCAATGTATGAGGTTGCTAGTTGGCAGGCAGCTTCCTCATGCGTGAGAGCTAATACCAGCGGATGCCCATTACGGTTGCTCAATTTCATTAGTTCGGGTGAATTGTACCGATCAGTGGCCTGCCATAGCTCTGCTGGCTGTACTATTGGCAACAGCACTTCTTGTCCACCTAGTTGCTCCATAGATTGGCGTATTTTCGCTTCAATATGGCGTACAGCTCGATATCCCAAGGGGGTAAGACTGTATATACCGGAAGCTACTTGGTACGCTAACCCGGCACGTAATATTAGTCGGTGGCTGGGTAATTCAGCTTCTAGCGGTGCTTGTCGCAATGTGCGGTTAAAAAGCTGCATCATACGCATGACGATCTCTCCTACAGTTGGTACCAAGATATCTTCCATTATACAAATAGTTCTGGCATCCATGTGATAATTATGTTACTTGGTAGCCGTAATCCACGGTGCGACGGTATCAGTGGGCTTTGGCACAGGTGCAGCTAAACTAATCACAATGCCTACTAAAGGACGCAGCAGTGCATCAATAGCAGCCATTGAC
>CAYMKM010000131.1:0-5220 GCA_964390985.1 uncultured Clostridia bacterium
ACCGAAATTCCCCGGCCATGGTACAACATCATGGCGGATATGCCTAGCCCGCCAACACCAGCGCTAAACCCGCAAACAAAAAAGCCATTGGTTCCCGATGATCTAACGCCTATTTTCCCTATGGCCTTAATTGAGCAAGAAGTAAGCACTCAACGTTGGATCGACATTCCTGAGCCAGTGATCGATGTGTACCGTATGTGGAGACCATCGCCACTTTACCGGGCGCGTCGGTTGGAGAAAGCGCTAAACACTCCTGCTCACATTTACTATAAGTGGGAGGGTGTAAGCTCTGCTGGCAGCCACAAACCTAACACGGCTGTACCACAAGCTTACTATAATAAACAGGCTGGCATTAAACGGTTGGCCACCGAAACAGGTGCCGGGCAGTGGGGTACCGCTTTATCCAGTGCCTGCGCATTTTTCGGTTTGGAATGCACTGTGTATATGGTGAAAGTGAGTTATGAGCAAAAACCGTATCGCCGTTCACTTATGCAGGTGTATGGTGCTCAGGTGTTTGCCAGCCCCAGCGAGCATACCAAAGCTGGTCAAGCCATTTTAGAAAAAGACCCCAATTCGCCTGGTAGCTTGGGCGTGGCCATTAGTGAAGCAGTAGAAGATGCCGCTTCACACCCGGATACTAATTATGCGTTAGGTAGCGTGTTAAACCATGTGCTCTTACACCAAACGGTAATTGGTTTAGAAGCCAAAAAGCAAATGGAGATAGCTGGTGAGTACCCGGATGTAGTTATTGGCTGCTGTGGCGGTGGCAGTAACTTCGGCGGTTTGGCCTTCCCGTTTTTGGCGGACAAATATGCGGGTAAACAGTTGCGGGCTATCGCCGTAGAACCAGCTGCCTGCCCAACACTTACCCGGGGCCATTACGCCTACGATTATGGCGATACTGGTAAGCTCACACCCATTGCCATGATGTATACCCTAGGCCACTCCTTCATACCGGCGGGGATTCACGCTGGAGGCCTGCGTTACCACGGTGCCTCTTCCCTGGTCAGCCGACTTTACCACGAAAAAATGATTGAAGCAGTGGCGTATCATCAGAACCCCGTATTTGAGGCAGCACTACTATTTGCTCGCTCTGAGGCCATTTTACCAGCCCCTGAATCTGCACATGCCATTCGTGCTGCTATAGATGAAGCGCTTAGAGCCAAGGAAGAAGGGGTGGAGCGTACCATACTCTTTGGATTATCTGGACACGGTCACTTTGATTTAGCCGCCTACGAAGCCTATCTGAGCGGCAACCTGGTGGATATTGAACACCCACCAGAAGCTATTGCCGAAGCACTAGCCGATTTGCCTCGCATCTAAAGCGAAGGGTGCCCTAAAAATATAGGGCACCCTTTAATATATCTCCCTGTAGGCAGGATTCCAAAGTTTTAACATGAAAAAAAGGCAATGTACAGAAGGCTGTACAAAATACGGCGCGCAAAGCATCTGGGTATGCCATGCGTCAAGGCAGGTGTAGAGAAAATGATGAAAGTCGGTATCAGTCAGTTGGTCTGGCCAGGGTCATTGGATCAAGCGCTTAGTTTATGTGCAAAAGCCCAGTACGAAGCGTTGGAGTTAGTGTTCACACCTGGGCATGATCCAGACATTGAATTGAGCGATGAAGAAATCAAAGCGGTTGGGGAGCGTTGTCGGGCTGCTGGCATTGAAATTTCCAGCATTACAGGTGGTTACAATCCCCGCGGCAACTTTTTATCAAACAATACAGATGATGTAGCTCAAGCTCAGCGCTCCTTGGAGCGGATAGTAGATATAGCCGGGGTTTTGGGCGTGGGAGCTATACTGCTGCACCCTGGGCAAATGGATCCTACGGCGTCTTACAACGCTATATACGATCGGTTTGTCAAGCAAATGCGGCAGCAAGCTATACGGGCAGCCGAAGTGGGAGTCACAATTTGTGTAGAGAACGTATGGAATAAATTCATGCTCTCCCCACGGGAAGCTTGTCAGCTAGTGGACGATGTAGGCCATCCATCATTGCGCATTTACCTTGATGTAGGCAACATGATGTCTTTTGGTTTTCCAGAGCAATGGATACGGGACCTAGGCCATCGCATTTGCCGGGTTCACCTGAAGGACTTCAAGCGCCGGGAGCACAAGTTCGCGCCATTAACAGAAGGCGATGCACCCTGGCCCACCATTATGGAAGAGTTGCGGGCTATCGGCTACAAGGCAGCTTTAGTGCACGAGGTGGGCGGCGATGAAGCAGCCCAAATAGAGACAGCCAACCGGATACGGAATATCGTGGCATAAAGAAAGGGGTATCAATAGATGGCGGTAAGGATTGGCTTTATCGGTACTGGCGGTATCAGTATCAGTCACTTGCGTAATCTGGTAAAGTACGAACCAGCTGAAGTAGTTGCTTTGTGTGATCTTTCTACAGAAACAATTGAGAATACGCGGGAAGCCGTGAACAAGGCTGTCGGTGAGCAAGGTTATAAGCTTGATGCGAAGCCATACACGGATTACCGCACTATGCTGCGGCAAGAGAATCTGGATGCCGTGTTCATTTGCGTACCACCTTTTGCGCACGGTGAACCGGAAGAGGCGGTTATTGACGCAGGGTTGCATATGCTGGTGGAGAAACCTGTTGCCCTATCGTATCCGCTGGCCAGTGGTATTTTGAGCAAAGTTAAGCAAAAGGGCTTATTAACAGTGGCTGCCTACCAACTGCGTTACGGCGACCACCTAAAGAAGGTGCAAGAGCTTTTGGCTGAGCGTACCATAGCCATGGCAGCTGTAATGCGCTTTGGTGGCCTACCGGGAGTAGGATGGTACCATCTGCAAAATAAATCTGGCGGGCAGTTAGTAGAGATGGCCACTCACCAACTAGACTTGCTTCGTTACCTAATTGGCGAAATTGATACGGTGTACGCTGCCGCTGCTAACCGCTTAGGTGATTTTATACGGCCAGGAATTGATATTTTCGATGTCAACTGCATGAGCCTTAAATTCGCCAATGGGGCAGTAGCCAACTTCGCCAATAACGTAATATCTAAGCACGGCGCACCGGCAGGGGCTGCAGGACTGCATATTTTCTGCGATGGCTTAACTATATCTATTGGTAACACGGTCAATGTGATTACTGCAGAGAACAAATACGAAATACCAATAGATTGGGATGTAATGCGTAAACAAGACGAAGCCTTTGTGCAAGCGATAATCTCTAGTGATGCCAGCCTAATTAAATCGGATTATGCCAGCGGATTAAAAACACTCGCTGCCACATTAGCAGCGGAGAAGTCAGCACGTAGTGGCCAGGCATTATCGATAGCTGATTTTATTCAACAGGCTACCGAGTAGTAGCGAGTTAATCTAGATTATATGTGGCGACCGTGCTGATGCGCAAATATTGGCGTGTTTAGGACGGTCGCTCGCTTCTTGTTGCTACGCTTGGAATAATTTACCTATATTGATCGATGTGTTACAGTAGTGGGAGATGGTAGAGGATTTAATTGGTGGGGGAGATGAAGCACTTGAAGCATTGTTCATTGCTGGAGACCGATCAGGAGGTATTTGCCGCTATCCAAAGTGAGCAGCAGCGGCAAGAAGATAACATAGAATTGATCGCTTCTGAGAATTTCACTAGCGACGCAGTGCGCGAAGCTCAAGCTTCTGTGATGACAAACAAGTATGCAGAAGGGTATCCGGGCCGGCGTTATTACGGAGGCTGTGAGTATGTGGATATTCCCGAGCGGTTGGCTATTGAACGTGCTAAAAAGTTATTTGGTGCCGAACACGCCAACGTGCAGCCACACTCCGGTGCTCAAGCCAACCAAGCGGTATACTTTGCCGCTTTAGAGCCAGGGGATACTGTGATGGGTATGTCCTTGCCGCATGGGGGCCACCTCACTCATGGCAGCCCGGTTAACCTTTCGGGTAAGTGGTTTAACTTTGTTGCTTACGGTGTAAGCAATGAGAACGAATATATTGATTACCAAGAGTTACGCGTACTAGCACATCAGCATAAACCGAAACTTATTGTAGCTGGTGCCTCTGCTTACCCCAGAGTGATTAACTTTCCCGCTTTCCGTGCTATCTGCGATGAAGTGGGCGCAAAACTGATGGTCGATATGGCCCATATTGCCGGGTTAGTAGCAGTGGGCGTACACCCAAGTCCTGTACCATATGCCGAGTTCGTTACCACCACTACCCACAAAACCTTGCGCGGTCCACGCGGCGGTATGATATTGTGCCGTCAAGAGTTTGCTAAAGCCATCGATAAAGCCGTATTCCCCGGAACACAGGGCGGCCCGCTAATGCACGTTATTGCTGCAAAAGCCGTAGCATTAAAGGAAGCCATGGAACCGAGCTTCGCGCAGTACCAGCGTAACGTAGTGGCTAATGCTCAAGAGTTGGCCAAAGCACTGCTGGCGATGGGCTTTCGCCTAGCTTCCGGCGGGACCGATAATCATTTACTTCTGGTGAACGTGAAAGTAAAATCGCTCACGGGTAAACAGGCAGAAGCAGCTCTCGATGAAATTGGCATTACTGTTAATAAAAACACCATACCATTTGACGAAGAGAGCCCCTTTGTTACCAGCGGCATTCGTTTAGGTACACCAGCGGTGACAACAAGAGGTATGGGCGCTGAGCAGATGAAAGAGATTGCGGCTATTATTAATGATACATTAACGGCCACAGCGGCCGATAATTTGGATGCCCATAGGGAGAGCTTAAAAGCTCGGGTAAAGGCGCTGACAGCAGCTTTTCCATTATATAAGTAATAAGTAGGGTGGTAGGGTTGCCATCCGCACCTCAAACTGAACGCAGCGGACGAGTGGCAAAGGTACGCAGAGCCATGTACAACATAACCTTTGAAGGTATGTTTGCTAGTGCCAGCGATAACTTTGCTGCTCCGCTTATCTCTTTGTTCGCCCTCACTTTAGGGGCCAGTAAAACGCAGATAGGCCTCATTGCCGCGTTAACAGCGCTGGGCGCTAACTTGTTGCAACTACCTCTAGCGGCTATTACTAAGCGGTTTTGGCAACGTAAGAATTGGTGCATTCTCTCTGGAATCTTAGCACGGGGGTTATGGCTACCTATCGCGTTGCTGCCATTCTACGCCAGCGGTAGCTGGGCCATAGAGCTATACATTACATTGTTGGCTATACGGGCACTGGCTAGTGCATTAGGGGTACCGGCCTGGACAGCCTTGGTAGCCGATATAGTGCCGCAACGCTTGCGCGGCACTTTTTT
>CAYMKM010000132.1:0-5208 GCA_964390985.1 uncultured Clostridia bacterium
AAAAACCCCGCTATAGCAGGGTTTTCCTTGGTCGGGCTGACAGGATTCGAACCTGCGACCTCCTGACCCCCAGTCAGGCGCGCTAAGCCAAACTGCGCCACAGCCCGATATATTGTTGATCACACTAGCAGGAGTAAGGATAACATAATCATTATGAAAAGACAAGATACTCAGCCCAGTTTTTGCCCAATGACCTTCAGTGTAAAGGTTTTGTTAAATGTCGCTTAAAGCGATGCTGATGAGTGGTTCAGGATGATAACTGTCGAAAAAACACCCCATGCTAAGCTAGGTAAAGGCAATTTTACTACACCGCTGTTCTTCAAGTATAAGTCTATACAATTGGGTAAGACGCTAGGCGGGTTATGTTGCTCACAAGTGTAATGGCTGGTAGTATTGACACAACCTGCTTCAACAGGTTGGTGTTAGTAAATGGTCTTGTCAATGAAATACGCCATTAATCGCTACGGCCTATTAGGCCAGGTACGAAACAGGCGCAAAACCAAATGTGGTTTTTCGGGGCACTGGCTCGTTATGAGTCAAGGCCCTTTTGCATATCTGGGTGTTAACGCGCAAAGGAGGTAAATTTGTGTCTGCACCATTGTCGACGGCACAACACGAAGCACTAATCATGCATATGCCAGAGAGTGTGCGTACAAAGTTGGGAGAACTGTTGCCAGGTGAACAAATTGCTCATGTAATTAACTCCGATATGCAAATGGACGGGACATACACTACAGATTCTTGGTTGGTGGTGACTACTAGAAAGCTGATGGTGCTTGATACAGCGCATGCTGGCGGAGAACTTATGTTACCACTTACGTCCTTATCTTCGGCGCGGATACGCCAGTTATATGGGAACGCTGTTTTAGAGTTGCGTTTACTCGATGAAGCTACTCCTGATTTACTTCTCACCTTGTCGGAACCAATATTACCAGTAGGACCTAGTGTCGATGCCTTCCGTTTTTCGCGTTCGTTGGAAGACACTATGTTCGAAGTAGCCGATAATTTGCAAAGTGTATTGCTTCCTGCTGCACATAACCAACCAATAGAATCACAGGTAAAAAAAGAAGAAGACCTTTTTTCTAGTAAACATAAAGGGCGCTGCCGTTCTTGTGGCCGGGTACTCCCACGTGGTCAGCAAGTTTGCCCGCGTTGTTTAAACAAAAGAAAACTATTGGGGCGCGCTTTTCAATATGTCGCACCTTATAAATGGTTATTTATAGCAAATTTCTTGGTGACTGCCATTTTATCTGCACTATCTTTAGTGCCACCGTTGCTAAATAAAATACTGGTCGACGAAGTGATTGCCTATAAGCAGTTGCAGGGTTTAGGCCGGATTATCCTGGGCTTAGTGGCTGTACATCTATTTCATGCAATCTTTAATTCCTGCCATGTTTATCTGCTTCAATTACTGGGTAACAGAGTGGTAGTAGATTTACGTACGGATGTTTATCGGCAAGTACAGAAATTGACTCTTAATTTTTACGATAAACGTCAAACAGGATGGATCATGTCGCGAGTGACCAATGATACCAGCTTTTTACAACATTTTTTAGTTAACGGAGTGCAAGATATTGCCGTTCATACCCTCACTTTAATTGGTATTGTTTTTATTATGTTTGGCATTCATTGGAAACTAGCGTTGTTAGCTTTGTTACCTACACCAATTATCGCTTATGCCACCACTATGTTTTCCCGACGTATGCATAAAGTGTATCATCGCATTTGGCGGAGAGTATCCAATATGCATTCCATTTTGGGCGATACCATCCCAGGCATTAAAGTAGTCAAAGCGTTCAACCGCGAGGACGATGAAGTAGCGAAATTCCAGGCAAAAAACATGGAAGTATTTCAGGAGAATATGCGGGCGGTTCGCATCACCAGCTTATTCTTTCCTAGCATGGGTTTCGCCACAGCGATTGGTACTATCGTAGTATGGGGATACGGCGGTTACCATGTAATTCTAGATACACCCGGACTCACCTTAGGCGTACTAATGGCTTTTATACAATATGCTGGGCGTTTCTACGCACCTGTGCAGGCCTTAAGCCGTTTGAGTGAACAATTACAAGGTGCCGCCACCGCAGCAGAACGATTGTTTGAAATACTTGACACCCCATCAGAAGTAGAAGATGAGATAGGTGCGTTATTACCAGCAGTGCAAGGGAACATTTCTTTTCACGATGTATCGTTTTATTACGAGAAAGGCGATCCTGTACTGCAACACATCGACCTCGATATAAAGGCGGGGGAGATGATTGGTTTGGTAGGTTCATCTGGGTCGGGTAAAACAACGTTGATTAACCTGGTTGCTCGATTTTACGAAGTTTGTGAAGGTGCTATTACGCTAGATGGAGTCGATTTAAGGCAAATCGACCTCGCTTTCTTGCGCGATCAAATAGGCATGGTTTTACAAGAACCGTTTTTGTTTCACGGCACAATTGCCGAGAATATAGCTTATGGTCGCCCCAATGCTACTTTAAAAGAGATAGTGCAAGCAGCTATGTTGGCCAATGCTCATGGGTTCATTATGGAACTTGCGGATGGGTACGATACACGCATCGGGGAACGTGGCGTCGGCCTTTCTGGCGGGCAAAAACAGCGTATTTCAATAGCACGGGCAGTTTTGAAAGATCCTCGCATACTGATTCTCGACGAAGCAACCTCGGCAGTGGATACTGAAACAGAAAAATTGATTCAGCAAGCCCTGGAGCGCTTGGTTAGTGGTCGTACGACAATAGCCATTGCCCACCGTTTATCTACTTTGCAGAATGCCAATAGGTTGGTGGTGTTGCAAGATGGTAAAATTGCTGAAATAGGCACCCATGCGCAACTGCTGGCTAAAGAAGATGGTGTGTTCGCCCGCCTGGTTAAGCTGCAATCGGAAATAGCCCGAGCCAGGGCTGTGTAGCGAGGAGGAGTATTCAATGTATCGTGCTGGTCAAACACTGCATCTATTAAATCCTAAAAAGTTGCGATTTTATCGCCAGCAGCAGAGAACTGAAGGGTTATGCTTACAAATAGTTGGTGATAATGGCCGTGTTGGAGAGTGCTATCCTGATATTACAGTACATTTAATGTTCCCTTTATCGCACCCGGATAACCTGATAACTTTATGTGATCGTCAAGGGCAAGAAATTGGCGTTTTGCAAGATGTCACGCAAATGGAGGCAGCATCACGGCAAATTTTGGAGCAGGAGTTGCAAATGTCATATTTCGTGCCCAAGATAACGCAGATACTCAGTATAAAAGATGAGTATGGCTTGGTACACTGGCAAGTAGAAACAGACCGTGGTCTGCGTAAATTCCAAGTGCAATCGCGCTATGATATTCGCAACATGGGGCAAGGACGCTATATAGTGCGCGATATAGATGGCAATCGCTATGATATAGTTGATGTGGCAAATCTCGATAATGCGAGCCGCAGCTTACTTGAACTAGAGATATGAAGCGGGCAGGTACACAGTTTATTAGTGTTGTATTAACCTAAGAAGATACTTGGCTAATGCAAGGAGTGGTATGGATGGCAGAACCCCTCTTTAAGCAGGGTAGTTTTATTCAGGATATTATTGATGAAGATATGAAGAATAATACATACGGTGGGCGGGTCCACACTCGTTTTCCGCCCGAACCTAACGGGTATTTACATATTGGTCATGCTAAGGCCATCTGCATTGATTTTGGTATTGCCGAAGCGTATGGCGGTCTATGTAATTTACGTTTTGACGATACAAACCCAACTAAGGAAGAAGTGGAGTATGTAGAGTCAATAAAGGACGATATCCACTGGTTGGGTTTCGATTGGGGCGATCGGCTCTTCTACGCATCAAATTACTTTGAGCAGTTGTATCAGTACGCCATTAAGCTGATCGAACAAGGTAAAGCCTATGTATGTGATCTTAATGCAGAGCAGATTCGTGAGTTTCGCGGCACCCTAAAGGAGCCAGGTCGCCACAGCCCGTACCGCGACCGCTCAATAGCGGAAAATCTTGATCTTTTTAAGAGAATGCGAGCGGGGGAATTTGCTGATGGCTCTCGTGTTTTGCGGGCGAAAATAGATATGGCATCGCCGAACATTAACATGCGTGACCCGGTTATTTACCGTATTTTAAGGGCTACTCATCACCGTACACAAGATGAGTGGTGTATTTATCCGATGTACGATTACGCACATCCTCTTTCTGATGCTATAGAAGGAATAACTCATTCGTTGTGTTCGTTAGAGTTTGAAGATCATCGTCCATTGTACAATTGGTTTTTGCAAGAATTGCAGATACCGCAAGCACCTAAGCAAATAGAGTTTGCCCGGTTGAACTTAGGTTACACAATTACCAGTAAGCGCAAATTGCGTCGGCTTATTGACGAAGGCGTGGTAAACGATTGGGACGACCCGCGTTTACCAACGTTATCTGGTATGCGGCGGCGAGGTTATACACCTACAGCTATTCGTGAGTTTTGTAACCGCATTGGTGTGGCTAAAACAAATAGCATTATTGATATATTGCAGTTAGAGCACTGTCAGCGAGAAGAACTAAATGCGCATGCCCAAAGGGTGATGGCGGTATTAAAGCCGCTTAAGGTGGTTATCACCAATTATCCTGAAGGGCAAACCGAGTATTTCGATACGGAGAATAATCCTGAAGATACCACGGCAGGTACAAGGAAAATACCTTTTTCTCGTGTTATCTACATAGAGCAGGATGACTTTATGGAGAACCCACCACGTAAATATTTCCGTTTGGCTCCTGGGCGAGAGGTACGGTTAAAGAGCGCTTATTATATCAAATGTGAAGAGGTTGTGAAGGATGCATCCGGCGCTATTGTAGAATTGCGCTGTACGTATGATCCCGATAGCAGGGGAGGTACCACTGCTGACGGTCGCAGAGTGCAAGGTACCTTACATTGGGTATCGGCTGCACATGCGGTGCCTGCCGAAGTTCGCCTGTATAACCAGCTGTTCTTAACTGAGGACCCAGAGCAAGGTGGCGACTTCATGGTAAATGTTAATCCTGACTCTTTACAGTTAATAACAGAATGCCTGGTAGAGCCTGGTTTGCGTGAAGCTGATTTGGGTCAACGCTTTCAGTTTATGCGGCAGGGTTATTTCTGCCTGGACCCCGATACTAAAACAGATAAGCTAGTGTTTAACCGTATAGTTTCCTTAAAGGATACTTGGAGCAAAAAACACAAGTAGTTATTGCATCTAAT
>CAYMKM010000133.1:0-3816 GCA_964390985.1 uncultured Clostridia bacterium
TGGGTATGTGGGCAAGTCGTCGAAAAGAACGAGGCCGCTCCAGCCTCGTTCACCACAAGAAGACTTGTCCAAGTTGATGTGGAGTCTGTGGTTAACTCGTAGGCTTATCCACGGAATCCATCAGTAACGGCATACCCACAGGTTGCACACTTGCATCCCACTAACCGCTCGTTCTGATGGAGCCAACTAAATAGCACCACCCGGCCAGCAAAGAAGTGATAGATTTTCTACAACCCCCATATTTTCCAGGGCTGATTTGCACATTTCAGCTTAACCGATGTTCGGTGCAGTGTGGTTTCCAAGAAATGCGCCACTTCCGCCCGGCCACACACCTCGCCGCATTCAGTTCCATCCTCCAGCCCAATTTAACCAATGAAAAGAGGATAGCAGTAAAGCCTGTGCATATGTTCAAGGTTCGAGTAATGTAAGCAGCATCGTAAGCAAAAAAAGAAGTGCTGGCGAGAGCCAGCACTTTGGAATAGCCTCATGTGAGCCAAGAACAAATTCACTGCGCTGTGTATACAACTTCTCCTTTAACGATGCTTTTATCAATAAGAACATCGCCAGCTGAGTTTAATCGGAAGAGTGTTAAGTTAGCTTCCATACCTGAATGTAGGCGGCCGGTTCGTTGTGTCATATTAAATAGCTGTGCGGGGTTCCAGGTGACCATATCAATGGCATCTGCCAAACTAACTTGAGCAAACCGCATAGCATTGGCTACACCATCGTTTAAATGCAGGGCAGAGCCAGCCAAAAATGGTGTGCCAGATAAAAGAACAGGCCCACCAGGTAGTAACTCAACATACCGATTCTGAACAAAGTATTTACCCGGAGGTAAGCCAGCTACTCCCGTTACATCGGTAGTTAGAACACAGCGATGCGCACCTTTGGCCCTTATTAAGCATTTTAGTGTTGCTGGTGGTAGGTGGTATCCATCGGGAACTAGCCCAGCCCATAGCTCATCTGCTGCCAATTGTTCCCAAATATAGTTTGGGTGTCGAGGTAGTTGGGAGTGCGCTCCATTACCTAGGTGAGTGGAGAATGATGCTCCAGCACCAACGGCTGCGGCAACATCAGATGGTTCTGGAGCGCAATGGCCTAAACCCACTACTACGCCAGATTTCACCGCTTTTGTAATAAAGTCAATTGCGCCCGGTAGCTCTGGTGCTAGGGTAACTAGCTTTATTGCCCCATCGCAAATCTCTTGTAGGCGTTGAAATTCATCCCAAGATGGTGGGCGAACATAGGCCCGATCATGAGCCCCCCGTGGGCCATCTTCAGCGGAAATGTAAGGACCTTCCATATGAAGGCCGGCAAAAGTGGCCCGTACAGCAGAGGGTGATTGATCCATCACTTTTTTAAATGTATGACAGGTTTTAACCAAGCGTTCTGGCGAACCCGTTGTTAATGTGGGGAATACTAAAACCACACCCGTGGCCCACAAGGCCTTTATTGAATCAATAATCTGCTCGGCGCTGGTCTCTTCCACATTAAAGATATGCCCGATAAATCCATTCACTTGCATATCGAAAAAGCCGGGTGCAATCCATAAATCATCTGAACCATCATCTGAACCATCAGCTGGCTGCAAATTGCTGATCATACCAGTAGTCAGCGTGAGAGTCCAACGACCACTACGACCGGGAATAAAACCTGTTATTTGCATAAGATCACCTTTAGTCGCCTGCGTTTAGTTCGGCTTGTATTTTGTCTACCCAGGAGAGCAAGGTACGAGCTTCGTCTTGAAAAATATCAGGTGAATTATCGGGTACAAACTCAATCATTGCCCAGTGCTTGTTTGCGGATTTTGCTACTGGACGTAAATAGTTCAGCCAATCATCGCTAGCATCAGCTAGTGGTAACCGCCCTTTACCTGGCACATGATGCATAACATGAACATTACTCAGGCGGGGGAATACGGCCTCTAACCCGGCTAGGCGTGAAGGGAAATCGATATCGCCAGGCGGTTGCCAATATGTATATATGTTGTTGCTATTCACTTCGTCAAGTAAGGTTAGGGTGCTATCAAGTGTATCGGTTAAGGTATTGGGGTGAAACTCAAAAGATACGGTTATGCCCTCTGCAGCTGCCTCTTCGGCCAGAGCGCGGGAGTCAGCCACTACTTTTTGTCGGTAACTAGCATCAGCGTTAGCCGAGCCACGCCGACCGGCCCAAATGCGGATGGTGGGAGCCTGCAAAAGCAGTGCTGTATGCAATACGGCGTGTCTTACTTTGGCATCATCCTCACCGGCACGAAAATATGAACCATACGCAGCCACTTGTAACCCAGCATCAACAGTGATAGCTCGTACATGCTCTGCTATAGCGGTATCGCCGGGTGGAACATGTACATCGCCACCCCACTCGATGCCCTCTAACCCAGCTTTGGCCACCAACTTTACAATCTCTTCCGGTGGTAAAGCTCGGAAGGTGACAGATACTAAACCTGCTTGCAGCATGAAGAGTCCTCCTTGCGGCCAAAATTAACCTATCATGCATGTTAAGTTACAGCTCGTTAGATAGAATACCTGCTGATTTTACGCTCAAATGAAAACACAAGTAGTCTGCTTGCACCGAAGGAGGAAAACGAAAGGAAGGCGGGGGCGGTTCTCGAAAGTAACTGAGAAAGGCGATTCCCATGGTGTGCTACTGCACCGTGCGCCAGCGTCATAATGGTGTTAGGAGGAGCTATATGGAGCCTGTGGTTGAACGCAAAGCAAAAGAACTAGCCAAAGCGCTAGCAGAATCTGAAATGTACGCAGCTTGGCAGAAAGCTCGTCAGGATGTGGAAACACATAGCGCTGCCCAAATCATGATGCGCGATCTACAAGAACGGCAAAAGCGTCTGCAGAAAAAAAGTGAGCAAGGGCAAGCGATCAGCGAGGATGAGATAGCAGAGTTTCAGCGTATGTCCGAGGTAGCAGCGATGAACCCTTATGTACGCCAACTAGTAGATGCACAAATGTCTTTGGCGCAGACCATGATGCAAATTCAGCAGATGCTGGCTGCTGCAGTAGGTTTAGAACTAGACGAACCAGAAGACGGTGAAGAAGAAACAACAGCGAGTGAGCCCCAGTCAAAAGAGGAATCATCAGCACGCAGTCGATTATGGGTACCCGGCAGTAATTGAGGAGGACCTGAATATGATGGGCGGGCAAGTTAGCGGACAAGTTTACATTGAGGATTTACATAAGCATGTCGACCAAAAAGTTACGGTAAAAGGCTGGGTGTACAACAAACGCTCCAGCGGTAAAATACAGTTTGTGCTGGTGCGAGATGGCACTGGTTTGATGCAAAGTGTGGTTTTAAGTAACCAGGTGTCGCCACAAGTCTTTGACTTGGCCGCGCAACTCACACAAGAATCATCCATTGAGGTAACAGGTTTAGTACGTGCTGAACCTCGGGCACCAGGGGGCCATGAGCTCACAGTGACTGATTTACACGTGGTGCAGTTATCACAAGAGTACCCCATCACCCCCAAGGAGCACGGCGTAGAGTTTTTAATGGATCACCGGCACTTGTGGTTGCGCTCCAGCCGTCAGCATGCCATTTTGCGCATTCGCAGTGAAATAATAAAAGCCAGTCGCAATTTCTTCGATGACAAGGGCTTTACTTTGGTTGATTCACCAATTCTCACACCCGCGGCGGTTGAGGGTACCACTACTCTGTTTGAGACAGATTACTTCGAGGATAAAGCTTACCTTAGCCAAAGTGGTCAGTTATACGCTGAGGCCGCAGCCATGTCTGTGGGTAAGGCCTACTGTTTTGGCCCTACTTTCAGAGCGGAGAAATCAAAAACACGCCGCCATTTAATGG
>CAYMKM010000133.1:3916-5124 GCA_964390985.1 uncultured Clostridia bacterium
TGTTTTGGCCCTACTTTCAGAGCGGAGAAATCAAAAACACGCCGCCATTTAATGGAATTTTGGATGATAGAACCCGAAGTAGCCTACGCTACCTCTGAAGATAACATGCGTTTGCAAGAAGAGTATGTAAGCTATGTAGTGCAGTCCGTATTGGCAACCCGGCGGCCCGAGCTGCAAACCCTGGAACGCGATATAAGTAAGCTAGAGCAAGTGGTAGCGCCTTTCCCACGTATCTCCTACGACGAAGCTATTAGCATGTTGCAAGTGAATGGGTCGAGCATCGAGTGGGGTAGCGATTTTGGCGCCGACGATGAAACCTACATTTCTAGCCAGTTCGAAAAACCAGTGATGGTGTACAATTACCCCACCAAAATTAAAGCCTTCTATATGCAACCTAATCCGGATCGGCCGGAAGTGGTGCTGTGTAACGATATGCTAGCACCCGAAGGCTATGGCGAAATAATTGGTGGCGGTCAACGCATTTACGAAATGGAGTTGTTACAACAACGCATACAAGAGCACGGTTTACCCTCAGAAGCGTACGCTTGGTATGTTGATCTGCGCCGTTATGGCAGTGTACCTCATGCTGGTTTTGGTATGGGAATTGAGCGGGCAGTAGCCTGGATATGCGGGTTACATCATGTACGGGAGACGATACCCTTCCCCCGCTTATTAAACCGATTGTATCCGTAAATCAAGAACGGGTACCAATTATAATAAACACCACGCCAGTGGCGATGAGGGCCAATTTCCATAAGGCAATTTTGCCAGCCAACCCCGCTAAGCCAAGGGCGCTAACTAATATGAGTACGCTGGGTCCAACCAGACCCAGCACTCCGTTTATGCGAAAAGCCGTCTCAATGCTGCGGTAATGCAACATCAGCAGTGCTGCAGATAATTCAATTGTGCCCGATAACATGCGTAGCAGGGACATTCCAATTAACAGCTTAACCCCATCGCTCATTGGCCTCGCTCCTTATTTATCGTATGATTAAATTATTCGCTGTAGAAGGAGAGTACATTAGATAAGGCGAATGAAGGGTTCATTGTATGGCGCGCTCCAGCACCCTCGGTACTTTGCATTAGGCAAGGTATAGGGCTGGAGGCGAGTAGAGAGGAGAATAGCCATGTCTGAGTTTAGTAAAATCATTTTGTCCGAAACCGAAATTCCCCGGCAATGGTACAACATCATGGCGGATATGCCTAGC
>CAYMKM010000134.1:0-3247 GCA_964390985.1 uncultured Clostridia bacterium
ATAACCGTACAGCCATTATGACTGGTTATTACATGACGGACGGCCCATTCGTCGTTCTCAGTTGGGTAATCGCTACGATAATGTCCGCCTCGACTCTCCTGACGCGCATTAGCCGACTGCACAATTAGCATGGCAGTCTCCAGCAAGTTAGCTACCGGATATAACCGACTAGCTTCACTGGCCATAAGTGTCTCAAGTTCTTGCCTTGCTTTGTCTAGACCCTCACCAGTGCGTACTATACCTGCATAATTCCACATTATGTTACGCACCTGTGTAGCAACGTTGTTAGCTAACTCCTCGCTATTGGTGCCAGGTTTGGGTACACTAAGCTGCAAAGAGATCGGCCCATCACTCGCGCCCTCGCCCCCGCCTGCGCCCGCACCACTCACGCCACTAGGCACCACCTCGGTAGGCAGTGTCTGCGCCACTCGTTCGGCAAAAACCAAACCCTCGAGCAGTGAGTTACTGGCTAGACGATTAGCACCATGCACTCCTGTACAAGCCACTTCACCGCAAGCAAAGAGGCCGGGGATACTGGTACGCCCAACTGTATCAGCTTGTATACCGCCCATAATAAAGTGAGCAGAAGGTGCTACTGGTATTTGCTGATGCCGAGGGTCAAGACCCCTTTCCTGGCATAAGCGAAAAATGGTTGGAAAGCGAACGGGAAAACGTTCGCCCAGCATAGTAGCGTCCAAATAAACCTTGTGACCAGCTTGCATTTGATGAAAGATGGCCCTTGCTACTACATTACGGGGTGCCAATTCAGCCCACTTATGAATGGCTGGCATAAAGCGTTCGCCCTGCTCATTTACTAAAATTGCACCCTCGCCTCGCACGGCCTCCGATATTAAGGGCATGGGGTTTTCATCGATAGCTAAGGCAGTAGGGTGGAATTGAATGAACTCCATATCTTTAAGCCGAGCGCCAGCCCGGGCAGCCATGGCGAAGCCATCGCCGGTGGCTACGTCTGGGTTAGTTGTGTACTTGAATACTTGTCCGCAACCACCAGTAGCCAGCACAGTAGCCCGAGCTAGGCAGTTTATTAAATTACCATCTTGATACAAAACGGCACCCGTACAGTACCCTTGATGCATCTGTAACTGCAAAGCCAAGCTATTCTCTTTTACCTGCAAATTGGCAGTGTGCTTAGCATAGGTAGCCAGTGTTTCCGCAATTTCAGCTCCGGTGCCATCGCCACGGGCATGCACAATACGCCGTTGGCTGTGCGCAGCCTCCCGGCCCAAAAGCAACTCACCGCTAGGCGAGCGATCGAAACGAGTGCCTAGGGAAATAAGATCCAAAATGCGCTGTGGCCCATCTGAAACCAAAATGGAAACAGCATCCTTTAAGCAGAGACCAGCACCGGCTTGCAACGTATCAATAAAATGCGCCTGTGCAGAGTCTTCCCGACCTAAAGCTGCAGCCACGCCGCCTTGGGCATGCCAGGTGTTGCTCTCCAGCAGCCCACCTTTGGTAACCAGGAGGACGGTGCCGTGTGCTGCCGCCCGTATGGCAGTGTATAAGCCAGCAATGCCGCTACCAATAATCAAGAAATCTACTTTAATCTGCTCGGTCATTTTACCTCATCCCGTTTCTACTGACCCGTGCATCTATGCATTGCGTACCTACCATTGAGCACCCTATGCCAGATCGCTGGCTACCATATCGCCTACTTCGCTGGTGGAATAACCCATACGACCAGCAGACATACTCTTCAATTTACTGCAGGCCTTCATAACCGACTGTTCGATACCCTGAGCCGCCTGTGTTTCGCCGAGAGTATCAAGTAGCATACCACAAGCGGATATGGCGGCCAATGGGTTGATAATATTCTGGCCAGTATATTTAGGTGCTGATCCGCCAATAGGCTCAAACATGGAGACGCCGTTCGGATTGATATTTCCGCCAGCAGCAATGCCCATGCCACCTTGTATCATGGCACCCAAGTCGGTGATAATATCGCCAAAAAGGTTATCGGTTACTAAAACATCAAACCACTCGGGATTTTTTACCATCCACATAACCGAAGCATCTACGTGAGCATAATCAAGTTTAATATCGGGGTAATCGGCTTGGCCAATTTCGTGGAAAGCCCGCTCCCATAAATCAAAAGCGTACGTGAGTACATTAGTCTTGCCAACCAGGGTGAGCTTTTTCTCTTTGTTACGCTTGCGGGTATAATCGAAAGCATAACGTAAACAGCGCTCTACACCTTTGCGGGTATTAATAGATTCTTGAATGGCTACTTCATCTGCCGTACCCTGCCGTAGGAACCCCCCAGCCCCGGCGTACAACCCTTCAGTGTTTTCACGCACGACAACAAAATCTATCTCTTGCGGGCCCTTATCCTTGAGAGGAGTCTCAACTCCCGGATAAAGTTTAACGGGGCGCAGGTTAATATACTGATCAAGTTCAAAGCGGAGTTTTAACAAAATGCCTTTTTCCAAGATGCCGGGTTTCACTTGCGGGTGTCCAATGGCACCTAAGTATATAGCATCGAATTGCCGGAACTCGTTAACCGCACTAGCTGGTAATACCTCACCAGTGCGCAGATAGCGTTCGCCACCAAAGTCGAAGTTCACAGTCTCATACTGGAAGCCATACTTGCTGGCCGCTGCCTCTAGCACCTTCAACCCCTCGCGTACTACTTCCGGGCCAGTACCGTCCCCAGGGATGACTGCGATTTTATACATACTAATTTTCCTCCTATCAGCCACTGCAACTGCTAAATACGGCTGTATTGCCGCATTAAATGTTTGAGTTTCGGGATGAATACCCCTTTTCCTCCTGTATATAACCTACAATAAGGTTTTACAAGAAGGAGGGGTTGCCCAAACAGAGTATGGTATTATATTATCTATAAGGTAACGGGAGTCTTGATCCCGGCTTATATGGAAGGATGACCACATTGCCTAAGCCACATCGGGGAAAAACTTTATGGAATATCGCTGCGCGTGGTAGGGGTACATGCCCTATCTGCAAGCGTACACGTGTAAAGGTTCTTTGGGAGAAGAGTGTTGATGGGCAGAACATTAAAGTCTGCAAGAAGTGTCGGGCTTAAAAGTTGCTGATGGAGCACTCTCCATGGCCGGGCAGCGCTAGCTAATCATTAGTGCTAGTTACTAGTATGGCTCAGCTGCCCAAGCCCTCGCTTTGGCGGGGGCTTTTAACGCGGAAAGGCGGAAGCCAGTGGCGGGAAGAGAGCTCAATGCTAACAACTCCTTTGTAGATCCCTACAATATTT
>CAYMKM010000134.1:3347-4986 GCA_964390985.1 uncultured Clostridia bacterium
CCCGCACAGCAAGGGCGAGTTGAGGTTGAGGGGATAAACGCTTTAGTAGAAGGGCATCGCTGCCTGGTGGGAAGTGGCCAATATCTACAGCGGTACGGCATAGATACGGCTGTGGCCGCTCCGCTGGTGGCTACATTGATAAAGCGAGAACAGGCCGGATGCGAGCCAATATATGTGGCCGCCGGCAAATATGTATTGGGCGTTATTGGCATTACAGGAGAGCAAACACCACATATTCGTACCCGTTCGCGCTTGCAACAGATGGGTGTAAAATGGTTTGATATTGTTGAAGAACAAGATGGCCAGTTTGTGATGCAACACCCCGGTGGTACCGCCGTTAGTTTGTTAGCAGGCCAAGAAGTGCGTACTTTGCGCTCGTGGTTGGGGTATCGGTGTGTAATTGCGGTTGCTGGTGCAACGGCTACGGCTCATAATTTGTTAGCAAATGCCGATATCAGCGTAGTGTTAGGGCCATTAGCTGGAGCACCATCATATAACCAACAACTATTGATGCTGTCGGCAGAAGTGGCTGATATACCCGCTATGGTTGAAGTAACGAGGCGTATGCGACGGTTAGTAACCAGGTGGGGTACCCGGGCTGTTCTGCTGCGTTTGGCTTTAGCTGCATTGCTATTCTTCGGGGTTGTGAATGCTATGCAAATCATTGTAGTAGATTGTGTGGCCTGGGGGTTCTTATCAGTTAGTGCCTTGCGTTTGAATAAGCGGTAGACAAAGGCCGATAGTGACGGTAAAGTAAGAGTAGAGCTAAAAATATTAGAAAAGTGAGGCAGAAGATGAATAATAAACCAGCTGCTATTATAGGTGGATTGCTGGCGTTAGGTCTCATAATTAGTAGCGCATTAGTAGGAAATTCAATTAGTAATTTTAAGAAAGCGGATCGTGCAGTCACCGTGAAGGGGTTAGCCGAACGTGAAGTTAAGGCCAACTTGGCCTTGTGGCCTATTAGTTTTAGTGTGAGTGCCAACAGCCTGGATAGCCTACAAAGCCAATTGACAGTGGCAGAGGGGAAAATCCACGCCTTTTTACAGCGTTATGGTTTTAGCAAGGAAGATATTAGTAGCGCACCATCTCAGGTGATTGATAATTGGGCTGATAGATATAATCAGAACACGCCTAAGGAACGTTATAGAGCACAAGCTGTAGTAGTGGTACGGACAAAGCAAGTCGATCTAGTTAAAGATACTATGATAAAAACTGGTGAGCTTGTAAAAGAGGGCGTATTACTGACACCGAGCTACGAGCATCGCACGGAGTTCCTTTTTACGGATCTTAACGCTATAAAGCCAGAAATGATTGCTGAAGCTACGCAAGATGCCCGGCGTGCTGCCATGCAGTTTGCCGAGGATTCCGGTAGCAAGGTGGGAAGCATTCGCTCCGCTACACAAGGTTACTTTTCCGTCTCCGATTTAGATAATTACACACCCGATATTAAAAATGTACGGGTAGTTACTACGGTGGAATATTATTTGAGGTGATGTTGTGACCTCGGAGCCTACACCAGCCCAAGGACAGGAGGAGGTATCGTTCAAAATAAGATGAAAGTAGAATCAACTTAATACGGTTTAGGAAGCGAAGCATGAAAAGGATAGGAAAGTATACGTCCTTTGTTAGTAGGCAA
>CAYMKM010000135.1:0-4900 GCA_964390985.1 uncultured Clostridia bacterium
CCATATCTTCCGAATTAATGCCTCCGGCGCCATGACCATCAACTACATGGATAACGGCTTGCGGATCAACGTCGAGAATGCCCGCTACAGCAGCGTTTACTTCCCTGGTAAGTTGACGTTTGGAAACAATGGAAAAAGGCTCGTATTGGCTAAGCGCTTGGCTCCACCTGTCTACCCCGGCTACACCTTCCAAGTCGGTTGTAATTCTGTATTTCACAGAGTGCCACCTCTTTGTGCCAAACTAATAAGGTAAAATGGACATATCATCCGAGCGGTAAAGAATTGTGTATGCATCTAATTGAGTTGCTCTTACATCTGGATGCAGGTTCTTTGGCAATACTGCACGATCAACTGTGCGTATCTCGTATGAATAAGGAGGATCAAAACGTGGCGGACTAATGCGATGCCTTTGCTGGCAGGCTTGAGCTATAACTTGCCGAATTTGCCGACATGATTCCTGGGACGAAAGATGCCTCGCCTTCTGCCAGCCTTCTCCCCACTTTGTGGTTACAGTAAATATACCTGGAATTAACGCACAAGCTTCGGCTACCGCTTTATCATCTCCAGTCAAAAATATAGTAGGTACACCCCGATAACCAGCGCGGGCCACGGCACTGCCAAATTCGCCAACATAAACGCCGTTTAAACGTTTATATACAACACGTTTAGAATCGCCAGTGTGGCAGAGCGCTGCATTTGCCATACCGGCCATAGCATGCTGGCCAACGTACATGTTAGCATCGTAACTTGGCCACGGATCCGTTTTCACTGGCCCGCCAGGGTAAATGTAAACGGCGCGTGAATCCATATCTTCTTCATTTATACCACCTGAACCATGACCGTCTATTACGTGAATAATAGCCTGCGGTTCCACATCTAGAATGCCAGCAATGGCCGCATTCACTTCTTTGGTAAGCAAGCGCTTGGCAGCAAAGTAAAAAGGCTCCCACCGAGTTTGACTGAATCGTTCTACACCAGCCGGACCTTCTAAGTCAGTTATAATTTTATACTGCACTTATATACGCCTCCGCTGACCCTATTTTCAACTATCTTATTAGTTCTGCCATTACCAGTAATCTCCTGGTAATGACGCTTGCTCCCCACTGGTTAACATTTTGTGTTATAATTGCTGCCAAACACGTTATAAGTGGGTGTATCTCTTGTCTGAAATTTTAGCCAAGCAACTGTTAGCATCTAATATCGTGGCGTTTACTATTTCCGCACCGCAAATAGCACGCAAAGCCCAACCAGGGCAGTTCGTGGTACTCAGACTTAAGGAAAAAGGCGAACGTATACCACTTACCATCGCCGATTTCGACCGTGATGCTGGCACTATACGAATTATAGTGCAACAAGTTGGTAAAACCACCACCGAGCTAAATAGTATGATGGCTGGCGAAAACATTCTCGACCTTTTGGGTCCACTGGGTACACCTCTGGAAGTTAAAAAATACGGAAGTGTTGCCTGCATCGCCGGAGGTTTAGGTGCAGCACCCATTTATCCTAAAGCTAAGGCGTTACATGAAGCCGGGAATTATGTTGTTACCTTTTTAGGTGCTCAGACTGCTGATGCTCTTATCCTAAAAGAGGAACTAGCCTCCGTTAGCGACGAAATGCATTATGCCACCAACGATGGCTCATTTGGTTATAAAGGATTTCTCACTGGTCCCTTGGAGGAATACTTGATCAGCGGTAAAAAAATTGATCTGGCTATAACAGTTGGGCCGGTTCCCATGATGAAGGCTGTAGCCGAACTCACGAAGAAATATGCTGTGCCCACTATTGCCAGCCTCAACTCTACTATGGTAGATGGAACAGGTATGTGCGGTGGTTGTCGCGTAACTGTGAATAACGAAGTAAAATTCACTTGTGTCGATGGACCAGCTTTCGACGCACACCAAATCAACTTTGATGAACTAATGGCCCGGCAGCGTTTCTTCCGGGAGCATGAGCAGAAGGCATTACATGATCATAAGTGCAGGCTCGGAGGCGGCGAATGAACAAACGAAGCATACCAATGAAACAAGATCCATCTACACGTATTAGTAACTTCGAAGAAGTGAACCAGGGATTTACCAAGGAACAGGCGCTTTCAGAAGCCGCTCGCTGTTTACAATGTAAAAAACCCGCTTGCATGCGCGGCTGCCCGGTAGAGGTGCCTATTCCAAAGTTTATATCCTTATTGCGGCAAAATGAGGTTGACACCGCTTTAGCTACCATTAAAGAAAAGAATAGTCTACCTGCTGTTTGCGGTCGTGTGTGCCCACAAGAACAACAGTGTGAGAAAGAATGTGTCTTAGGTCGCAAAGGTGAACCAATTGCCATTGGTTTGCTGGAACGTTATGTCGCCGACCATGCTACTACTTCCACGCCAACCAGCAGCGCTACCCCCTCAACCGCTAGTCATAAAGTTGCGGTTATTGGTTCGGGTCCGGCCAGTCTAACTGCTGCTGCCGATTTAGCTTTACTTGACTATCAGGTAACTGTTTTTGAAACTTTGCACCAGGCCGGTGGTGTACTCTGTTATGGTATACCCGAATTTCGCCTGCCTAAAAGCATTGTAAATCGCGAAATTGATTACATTAAATCGTTAGGCGTTAACATTGAGTTGAATGTTTGCGTCGGTCAAACCCTTACCCTGGAAGACTTATGGCAAGACGGGTACCAAGCTGTCTTTATAGGTACAGGTGCCGGACTTCCCCACTTTTTAGGTATACCGGGTGAAGCTTTGGGCGGCATATATTCTGCCAATGAGTTTCTTACCAGGGTAAACCTGATGAAAGCCTACAAATTCCCTGAGTACGATACACCCATTCGCATCGGTGAACGGGTGAGTATATTTGGTGCCGGAAACGTAGCCATGGATGCAGCCCGAACCGCCCTACGCTTGGGTGCCAAAGAGGTTACTATTGTTTACCGACGCTCAATGGCTGAAATACCAGCTCGGGCTGAAGAAGTTGAAAACGCTCAAGAAGAAGGCGTTGCCTTTTCCTGTCTCACTAGCCCACTGCGCTTCATAGGTGACGATAACGGCTATGTGAAAGCAGTGGAGTGTCAGCGTATGCAGCTTGGCGAACCCGATTCGTCGGGGCGGCGCAGGCCAATACCCATTCCCAATACGGAGTTCACACTACCTACCGATACTGTGGTGATTGCTGTTGGACAAGGGCCTAACCCCATTCTTACAAAAAGCAGTAAAGAACTCAGTTTAAATAAGGCAGGTTATATAGTGGTAGATGGCGAAAGTGGTGCAACCAATATCCCTGGTGTATATGCTGGCGGCGATATTGTCACCGGAGCAGCTACGGTTATATCTGCTATGGGTTCGGGTAAACGAGCCGCCCGCTCCATTGATGCGTACTTAAAAAGCTTGGCTTGAGTGAGCAGTGCTCAGCACCAACTCACTGCGGCCAAAGGAGGAGGCACATACTTGAAAGTCCGCCTGTTAACTGATTCTTGTTGTGACCTACCCGCGTCCCTTATGCAGCGTTACGATATTGGAATGGTAAACCTTACCTACCTTATTTGTGATCGTGAGCACATCGATGACCTATGGCAATCAACCGATGCCGCTAACTTTTACGAACTCATGCGTGCCGGAGCAGTTCCCAAAACATCGCAAGTTAATGCCGATCAATTCGTCAATACCTTTCGCCAAGCAGTAAGCGACGGTAGTGCTGTTTTGTACCTCTCTTTCTCTTCTGCGCTAAGTGGAACGGCAAATGCAGCCGTACTAGCAGCCAAAATGGTAACCAGTGAAATACCTAACGCCAGCATCACAGTTATTGACACCAAATGCGCCTCGCTAGGGCAAGGGTTACTAGTTTATGAGACAGCCAAGCGTCTAGCCGCTGGCGCTTCACTAGAAGAGCTGGTAACTTGGGTGAACGATAATATTCAGCATGTTAATCACTGGTTCACCGTAGGTGATTTAGAATACTTAAAACGTGGTGGGCGGGTCTCGCCATTGGTAGGTAGCATCGGTTCGCTTTTGCAAATTAAACCGGTGTTGCGTGTGGATGAAGAGGGACGCTTAGTCCCTTGGGCAAAGGCTCGCGGTCGGCGCAAAGCTCTCGATATGCTTATTGAAATGATGGAAAAGCAGTGTATCGAAGTGACGGGCCTTACAGCTGCCATAAGCCACGCTGATTGCCTGGAAGAAGCGCAAAATATGGAGCAACGCATGCGTGAACGTTTCGACCTCGATGAAGTCATTATTCACGATATCGGCCCCGTTATAGGGGCACACGCAGGTCCAGACACATTGTCTATTTTCTTCTTTGGCGATAACCGCGGCTGATACAAGCGCGTTCGCTGGGGGTGTCTCAAACTTTGAGACACCCTTTTTGTTTTTAATTACAAGGTGCCTTAAGGAAAATTTATGCAGCAGTAACTTCAAAGCGAAACCATGTACAAAACATGCCAAATGCGATTAGCTTTTATGACCCCACGAACATAAGTGAAATTGTCATTTGCCCAAACACCCAGCTCTAGGCCTAGCCCTAAAAATGGCAGTTCCACTTCACCCCCATTTACTGCTGCTAATCTCCTTTTTGAAGAAATTATGGCCAGGGGATCGGATGGAGTGTAAGTGATATATTTTTTTGAAACCAGCGTTGCTCTATATGAGCATCTAACCCGCATTGCGTTAAACCCCCAGCTCAAAGCGGTGTGCCGCTGTTATTTTGGCATCATCTGCAATTCCATCCTTGGCGAACCCCAGGTTTCAAGAAAATCTATCAATCTGTTGGAGGTGAAATGAGGCCAGGTGAATGTGAGTATGAAAATTTTTGTGGAGGTTTAATTGCCACAGTAAATTCATGATTGTCTCCATGTACAAAGCGTGCTAAATTCGGTTGGCTTCAGTACTCCACGAACATAAATGTAATCACCCATCCAC
>CAYMKM010000136.1:0-4862 GCA_964390985.1 uncultured Clostridia bacterium
TGGAACAGTTTGCTTTGGATCTGGGTTTATCAACGGCACCTGGACAACTGCCAGTGTTAGCTTCCTCTGGTTTTGTGACTAAGGAGCAGCTCACTTCGTTTTTTGACCAGGTCGCCCTGGAAGAAGCAGCCGCAACAACCAGCCTGACAGTGATGAAAAAGCAACTGGATTTATACACGGCCGAGGAAAAAATGAACGCTACTCGCTTGGGATTATTGCCTACCGCTACCTTGAGCACCAATTACACTATTCCCAGTTTAGGCAGACTCAATTGGGCCAATAGCACCTGGAATGTGAACATAAATGTTAGCCTTCCCGTTATTGATGGTGGCGAGCGAAAACTGACTGTGCAAAGTCAGCAGGTTGCCTTACAGGCTGCACAAACTGCTTTGGAGCAAGCACGAAACGATGCGCGCCGCTACCTACAGCGGAAATTAGTAGAATGGCAGTTGGCCCAGGCTGATACAGAAATCGCCCTGCTAAAACTAGAACAAGCTCACTTACAGAAGGCAGTAAAAGCGGAGCACTTCAAGCTAGGCGCCTTAACCGCCGCAGATATGGAGGCTGCGGCACGTGCTTGTCAGCATGCTGCTTTGAATTTGCAAGCAGCGGTAAACACTCAGTATCTGGCTGAACTTGAGATTGCCTTAATTGTTGGTGCACCGTTAATGCTAGGCGAACACAACTTGCATCAGTAACTTGTTAGTTAGAGACTGCTAAAACTTCAAGCTGCCTCCAAGTAATATGGCGACCATCTTATCTTCGGTATCGGTCATATCGACTATACCCGAATCCCAAGTATTATCATTAGGATAATTAGTACGCATGGTACCGGTTGCTAATGTGCCTTCCTGCACAGTGTTTGAGCGGTTAATGACGGTGGCATTAACGTAGAACGAAGGTAGAAGGGCTACTTCTCCATCTACCCGCCAAGTTAAAGTTTTTGTTTTATAATCAGATAAGATCGTTTTGTCCCAATAGATTTTGTTAGGGTCCAAATAATATTTGACCTCAATATATGTGTCCATAGCTGGTGAGTAAAGCAGATTGCCGCGCAATTTCACACGCGCACTTGGCCGTATCGTTAATTCGCCACCATACACCAAGCCTTTAGTGCTATAAGTGATACTTGGCTGCGCTGGTACTTCAACGTAATCGTTGAACCGTTCGTGCTTAACCAAAAAAGCAAGGTCGTAAGTGAACTCGTCTTGCTCATACCCACCTACGACAGCTATATCAATACCATAACTAACTGGTAGCACCAACTTAACGAGGCCGTTCATGTTAGTATATTTGCTGGTATCAATAGGATACTCCGTGTTACCATAAGTCAATCGAGAGATGTGCCCATTAATTAACTGCGCTTGTGCAACTAAGGACCACAATTGAAGCTTGCCATGTAACTCATAGCCTTGTATAATGGCTGTTTCGCCAAAGATGTCAGTTTTATTGACTCCAGCTACACCGCCACCCAAGGTTAACTGCTCTGCCGAACCAAAGAAAGTCGATTTTTGTGACCCCGATTTTGATTTTGCCATCATTATATCCATGTAATGTGAACTAGAGGTGATGTTAATGGTGTGTGTAGTCTGTTGGTATCCGGCTGCGCTTACTATAAGAGTGGTTTTCCCCAATGGAACTTCCGCAAAACGGTACACACCCTGATCATCTGTGACCGTTTGTAAACCACGGTTTGATACCCTTAGTTCAGCCTGAGGGATAGCCGCGCCTGTGCTGGCATCAATCACCCGACCGTGCAAAACACAACCTGCTGCTTGCACAGCAACGACTTGGCTGGAAATAAGCAGCATGGTTATCAGCATAACACGAATAACGCAGCTTATCAGACGGTTGCTGACCATTATATCGCCCCCACACTATTTATGATTGTGGGCTTATAATTACACCTTGCATGACTAAACCCTTTCAATATTAATACTTTAGCTTCTCTTGTAGCCAAGGCAGCACTTCATCGATAGGAAGACGCACTTGCTGCATGGAGTCACGCTCACGTATGGTGACGGCGTTATCGTTAAGTGAATCGAAATCAAAGGTGATACAGTATGGCGTGCCAATTTCATCTTGGCGACGGTAGCGCTTGCCAATACTGGCTGTTTCATCATAATCCACAGCGAAATAGGGGCGCAATTTGCTATATATTTCACTAGCTGGCTCGGCTAGTTTGCGCGACAAGGGAAGCACAGCTACTTTGTAGGGCGCCAAGGCTGGGTGCAGGCGTAGCACTACACGGGAATCGCCTTCTGCCACAATTTCTTCATCGTAAGCATTGAGTAGGAAGGCCAAAAATAGCCGCTCTACGCCCACAGAAGGTTCGACTGTATAGGGAGTATACTTTTCGTTTGTGTGCGGATCTAAATAAGTGAAGTCCTCGCCAGAAGCTTCGCCATGACTACGCAAGTCGTAATCGGTACGGTCAGCAATACCCCACAGTTCTCCCCAGCCAAACGGCCAAAGATACTCAATGTCGGTGGTGGCCTTGCTGTAATGTGAGAGCTCTTCTGGTGCATGGTCGCGCAAGCGCATATTATCGGTGTGTACGCCTAATTCTAGCAACCATTGGTGGCAAAACTGACGCCAATATTGGAACCACTGCAAGTCTTCACCTGGCTGGCAGAAGAACTCCAGCTCCATTTGTTCGAACTCCCGCGTGCGGAAGACGAAGTTGCCCGGCGTTATTTCATTGCGGAAGGCTTTGCCAATTTGCGCTATGCCAAACGGCATTTTGCGACGTGTGGTGCGTAGCACATTGCGGAAGTTAACAAAGATGCCTTGCGCTGTCTCCGGGCGCAAGTATACCACTGATTGTGAGTCTTCTGTTACACCCTGGAAGGTTTTATACATCATGTTAAACCGGCGGACATCGGTAAAGTTACTGGCACCGCACTCCGGGCAAGTAAGGTTGTTTTGGCGAATGTAAGCTACCAAGCGCTCATTATCCCAACCTTCAACCGATTCATCATTGCCTAGTTGGGCGAAGTGCTCCCCTACCAGTTTATCGGCACGGAAGCGCGCCTTACACTGCCGACAATCGGTAAGTGGATCAGTAAAGTTGGCTAGGTGCCCAGATACCTCCCAAGTGCGGGGGTTCATAAGGATAGCGGCATCCATGCCTACATTGTATGGTGACTCTTGTACAAACTTTTGCCACCAGGCCTTCTTGATGTTGTTCTTCAGTTCAACGCCTAATGGGCCATAGTCCCAAGCGTTAGCAAGACCACCGTAAATATCGGAGCCGGGAAATACAAACCCGCGATTTTTACAGAGTGCGACAATTTTATCCATTGTTTTTTCTACCATATGTATAACCTGGCTCCTTTGAATACGGTACCGATGTTTATAAGTGACGGCCGTTTAATTGTTGAATACCCTTATTATGCCTATTAGATGCGATTCAGTCCAGACGTACTTCGCGCCCGCTCTTAGCCGATGCATAAATAGCCTCTAGCATGCGGGTGACTACCAAGCCATGCTCGGCTGGTGCTCGCAATGGAGTACCTTCGGTAATGGCGCTGACAAAGTTGCGCATTTGTCCTAGGAAAATAGAATCCATAGTGCCTGCATCGGTAACCCTGGTGCTATTTACCAAGTCGCCATCGACTTCGGAATAGATACGTAGATCTTTTCCAAGCGGAGCCAACTTTACGCCAGCTTTATCGCCCATAATATTAATATAATCTTCATCATCGGTGTGCAAGGCCCAACTGGTTTCTAAATTGATGACCGCGCCATTGGCGAAACGAATAAAACCTATGCCCATGTCTTCAACATCGAAGCTGCTGTTGAAGTTGGGTGTACCCCATTCGCCCAAACCTTTTTTCTGCGGGCCGAATGCAGCCTGGGTAAAGCCACTAACACTAATTGGTTGCGGGCAACCCATTACGTACCAGGTAAGGTCGAGAGCGTGTACGCCGATGTCGAACACAGAACCTCCACCGGCTACCTTTTTTTGTGTAAACCAGCTACCCCAACCGGGAATGCCTTTGCGGCGAGTCTTAACCGCTTTAGCATAATAAACCTTGCCTAAATCGCCAGCTGCCACCATGGAACGAGTCAACTCAGAGCTTTTTGCGTAACGGCAAACGAAGCCAATGGATAACAATTTGTTATTTTGGCGGGCGGCTTGCACCATTTGCTCAGCATACTGCGTGCTTATAGCCATCGGCTTTTCGCAGAGCACGTGTTTGCCAGCCTTCAAGGCGGCAAGGCTTACCTCGTGGTGAAGAAAGTTAGGTACCGCTACTATGACGGCATCTATAGGTGCTTTTTGTAGCATATCGCGATAATCGGTGTATGTCTCTGGAATGTCATACTCCTGGGCTCGCTGACGAGCACGATCTTCTACATCGCAGATAGCCACAGCAGTAGCACCAGGTATGTTTTTTATTGCATTGAGGTGGTGTTGTGAAATAGAGCCAGCTCCCACAAGACCAAAGCGAACAGTATCAGTACTCATATTAACATCCTCCTAAAACGGCAATACGTTAAATCGCCAGTAATTCATGGTGCAAATTTTCTCCGTATCTCTTAACAAAACCTTTATGCAACCTATCAGCTTATAACATGGCTAGTCAAACTGGTATACTTGTCCAGCAGATCCAATGGATATCGTTTGGTTGAGTGCATGTACTAATGCTTCTATAGCCTTTTTGCCAGTACAGTGGCAATGAATAACCAATTCTGGTGCAAACGACTGTACAACTGGATCTGACCGATAGATGTAAAAACCCAGCGTAAGCTGGGTTTTCTTTGGTGGGCCATCGGGGACTCGAACCCCGGACACCCTGATTAAGAGTCAGGTGCTCTGGCCAACTGAGCTAATGGCCCGTATTTATTTTGCATGA
>CAYMKM010000137.1:0-4796 GCA_964390985.1 uncultured Clostridia bacterium
TCGTCAACTGTGCTCCTTCCCCGTTAATATAAAAATAACGACCCTCCAAGTGCTTAAATGAAAGCAAGGATCGGGTCGAAGTAAAATGGAGGTGTCGTAAATATCTTGTTGACCGCAGTTCCATAATGAATCTATTGTACGATGCGCATCAAGTTAATGCAAGAAGAACGCCCTACTTCTACGCTGGGCTAACTCCTTTGTAGAACTTTTCAATGTATGGTTTTAGGTACTCTTCTGGGCTGGATACCCGCAGAGGTTTGACTAGACTTAAAGCCCATAATGTAACTGCGACCATTACTGGCAGTATGCCAAGTTCTGGTGTCTGTTGATAGGTGTGTCTAGTTGAACACTTACCCATAAAATATAACTGAAGCCTACTTCCTGGCGATGTATTGATCCAAAGGTGGTACCGATAGTATGAAGGATATTCCAGATATCACCCCGCTGATGGTTTGGGGCATGATCATCAGCGAATGATCAAGTTCGTCTAGAGGCCATCCTGTGACGAAATTACAAATGTACTCACCATTGCTTCGAACGAAGCTCGTTCCCATCGTCGCACCGCAATCGTCATAGTGAAGCTGCTCTACAGGTACTGCACCTCTGAGCTCTTCTTTGGTAAGGGAAGATACTCGATCCTGTCCCTCTGGATCATAAAGAATCAGTTCAGAAGTTAACCACAACATGTTTTTACTATTATCTACTTGTGCAGTAAAGCTGCGGATCTCAACTACTACTCCATCAGTTACTCCATCGGTCAACACCATCTTGTATACTGGGGTCAGTATCTCTTCGCCAGATTCTTGCTGCTTTTGGTTCCATTGATGGACGAATATTAATGCGGCGAACATAAGTGGTACTAAGACTATCGCCCAACGCTTTACTCTGTTTGACAATTTCTCCATCCTAATTGCCTCCTAGCTAAAACGAAAACGAATCCTCACAAACCCAATCAACCCATGTTCTTAGTAGGTTGATTTCGAAGTACAGCTCATCAATCTTTTTCGTGCTGTAGTCGGTCTTTGACCCATTGATCGTCGCTGGTAAACAACTGTAGCAGATTCATTAACACCTGTTCACGCCACCATATTTATTGCGTCATCTTGGTAATGGAATTTTCCTCACAAGATAGTGCCCACCTTAAAAGTTGATAAAAACTTGTACTTATATTTCTCATAGCACTATTATATCTTTCGAGTCTGTACTTTTGTGTCCTGTTTTATATTCTTATTGAAAAATACCCGTATCCCCCTCTGTTTGGGTAGCTGTCGTAGGGCTCTAAGTAGCGTAGAGTATTCGCGTCATCTCCAGAAGCCTGTACCACCTCAAAGCAGTGGCAACCAGTATTGATGAGTGGTCACCAACACGAAAAAACACCACGCAGAGATATAATTACAAAGTGCGTAAGGTTACCATTATATTTGAATCGAGCTTCTTGCAGGGCTGCGATATACTGTGAACGATTCCGGTAGTAAAAATTCGCCAGAGAACAGAAACCTCGTACATTATAGCCAGTATGAGAAGGAATTTTTGCTTTTGCGATTAATAATATTTTTGATTCTGATAAAGCGCGAGCTTAGCAGCGATTAATGACTCTGGTGGTCTACACTACTCAAGATGGGTGGTGAACTCTGCTTGCGACATACGCTACAACTCGCATTCACCAATATAAAACGTATGGCCCGATTACAAACTCCCATCATCGGGATTCTGGTGATCGGCTATACCATCACCATTCTCTGTGCGCTCATTGTCTTTGGGATTGTAGAGGGAGAACGTGTTGCGAGCTGGGAGCAACACGGTGGTGATCTCCAAGATCTTTATACGATCGATTTCACTGCATCTGGTTCAGCATCCTCCGGGATTGATTACCATCATGCCGCTGAAATCCTTGGCGTACGATCCGATATTACACAGATCTTCGCCTATGTTCGGCAACTCTCCGACAACTCTGTGGCTGAAACTACAACAATGAGTCTGGCCGGGTTCTCATATGCGAGATCGCCTGGGTGGCCGCCGTTAGAATGGGGGCGCTACTTCTCGCAATACGAACTGACAGAAGCAGATCGTGTGGCTATTGCCGGCCCATATGTGCCCGGCATCCTAAAGGACGAGATTGAATATGTTGAGGCGTTCGGCGAACGATGGCGTTTAATCGGCAGGATGGCACGTACCTCCCCGCGAACCGGTCAGTCACTTAGCGCCCTTGATGATGTGTTAATTGTACCCTTGCTTGCGTTTGTGCGCATCACTTCTGGCAGAACTGTGAATGCGCTGTTCAATGTCTTCATCCCGAATCATTTATCAAACGAAGCTCATGAAGAGTTGTTGCGTTCCCTACAACAAGCTGCCCCCGGGTATTTGGTAAGTTTACGCCGATTAATGGAGAAAAGGAGAGCTATTGAAGTCTGGCAGAACCGACTTATAGCACTTGGCATAACGATTGGCATTATTGGTTTTGCCTTTCTAAACTTGATTGCCCTGATTCGCTATTGGGTCCGTCGGCGGAGTTACGAGGTGGCTGTTCGGCTGTGCAGTGGCGCGTCACAACATGGAGTGAGCAATATGCTGTTTGGTGAGCAGCTTATCCTTGTTAGCATCGCGTATATCATTGGTGTCGCATTATTTTTGGTAGCCCAATCTGCTATTAGCCATACAGGTTTGATCGTGGCGGCAAGTTCGGTGCAAATCGCCCTCGTTGCAGTTATTGCTTACGGCGTAGCTATAACCGCTACTAAGCTGACAATGTGGGAAATGAGACGAACCGATGTCATCAAATTGCTGCGAGGAGCTGTAATCTAACATTGCAATTTTGCGACTGGTGCTGAAAAATATAAAGCGGCGAGGTTGGTACTTCAAGCTCACCGCAGGCATCCTAAGCATTGCCGTATTATGCCTTTTGGCTTCGCTTGGCGCCCTGCGCGGAATTACCGATCGGGTTCGCTTCGCAGAGGGTACGGGTTTGCTGCGGGTGGGACGGGTATATGGTAGACATATGCCTTACTCGGTCTATAACGACATCTACGAAGTCTTAATCGACTTACTATCTCAAGAAGAAAATATTGTTGGCGTTGCTACGGTCACTGGGGGCTCAGTGCAAACAACTTCGGATTTGAATGCACCTCATTATCGAATAAGATATATAAACCAAGATGCTGCTGAGCTGCTCATGCCTCGCGGGCTTAAGGGAGCCTGGTTGTCAGAGATCGACTGGACCAGTGCGGATGAACCAATCCCGATAGTGGTAAGCAAGCGTGTAGGTATTGTAGGCCAGGTATTAACACTATGGTTCGCTAATTCACCTAAAACGTTTAAAGTGGTAGGCACATTTGATCCAAAGTCATATTACTTACAGAATGGCTCTGATCTGCTACTCCGGACAGATAATGACATTTTTGCACCAGATACTGCACTGACAAAACGGGATTTATTTTTAAGCCCGGTCATTTACGTTATTGCCCGATCCCCGCAAATTATGCAGGCGAATAAAGACCAATGGACTCGGTCACTTAATCAGGAGTTAGCTCGATTGGGCATAGCGGGAGAAATGGTTATCAACACGATGATTGATTGGCGGGATGGTTTCCTCCGATCTAGTCGCGATATAATCGTCCTGTCTTTGTGGCTGACAGGAATTGTCATCGTTCTCGCCACGTTTGGATATGGAAGCATCAACGCTGTTTCCGTATGGGATCGCAGCGTGGAGATCGGAACTTACTATGCTACAGGAGCTACTCGGCAGCGAGTAATCCTTATTCTTCTATTGGAAATGGTAATTCCGCTCATTGTGCCCACATTGTTGTGCATAATGGTTGGCCTGCTAAGATTCACCTACGACGTGGTTCTCATTGATTGGATTGTCGTTCTCCAAACCATTACTGTGATTGGAGTGGTCGGATTCCTCTCCACTGTGGGACCGTTTATAGCAATGCGGCGGGTGCGACCGTCCATGTTATTAAGGGGTGAGTACCGATGAGTATCTCCGGGCATCTTTGCATTTTAGAAAGTGCAAGCCGCATCTATAATCAGGGTCGTCCTAACGAAACCATTGCGTTGAATAAGGCATATCTGGCTCTTAAATACGGTGAAGCAATTGCCATTGTGGGTAGGTCCGGCTCCGGTAAGTCGACGCTCCTCAACATCCTGGGCCTTTTGGATGCCCCCACTTCGGGCACCTATAGCCTTGCAGGACAGACGGTAGATTGGCGCAATGAGAAAAAGCTGGCTGAACTGCGCAACCGAAGTATCGGCTTTGTATTTCAAGAGTTCGCTTTGATTCCCGGATTTACTGTGTGGGAAAATATAGCCCTCCCCATCATCCATCAGGGCGAATGGCCAAAGAAAGACGATGCCCGCATTAAACAAGCTGCGCAGCGGGCCCAGATCATAGATAAGCTTCACGAACGGGTAGAGCACCTGTCTGGTGGGCAAAGGCAAAGGGTAGCAATCGCCCGTGCGCTGGTGAACGAACCCATTCTCATTCTGGCCGATGAACCTACGGGAGCACTGGATTCGGAAACTGCAAAGGAAGTCCTAGGCGCCCTTCTTGCAATGAAAGGGCCCCAATGCTCGGTGGTCATAGTGACACATGATATGGAAGTTGCCAAGTTATGTGATCAGATCATTCACATTAACGATGGTCATTTAGGTACGCTTCCCGCGATAGTATAATAGAAGGCTGATGTGTTCCTCGCTAGTCAGCTAACGTTTTCCAGCATCCGTTGATATGTATCGTAATCCACGATAGGTATACCGAGATGCACTTCATAATCGAGGTTTTTCGCATGCATACCAGC
>CAYMKM010000138.1:0-3449 GCA_964390985.1 uncultured Clostridia bacterium
AGCGATGCTACTGAGTATGAAAAAGGCTGGGCGCAAAAGCAGCAATACGATGCTACTGTTACTGAGATAGTGTCTACTCGCCGAGAACTAGAGGGTATACTTGGGGAGAATACTATTGCTGAGCTTGGTGCTCATTTGCAAGAATTATGCAGAGAAAAAGAGAGTCTACCTATGGCCCAACCGCCTCAGGATCGTTCTGTTGTACAAGAGACTTTACAGAACCTTGATGAAGAGTTGGCCAGCATTAAGCAAAAAATGATTGTAGCCGATAATGAAATCAAGAACCATTTGAAGGCTTGTGCAGGTGAGGAAGAACTCGCTGCCGAACTGGAAAAAGCTGGCGAAGAACGGGCTATTGCCTCGTTGGTTACCGCAGCAGCGCAGTTGGCCCGCGAGCAACTTGATTTGGCAGCTGATGAAGTGCACAGGCAATTAGCACCGGCGTTAAACACAAGGGCATCGGCTATTTTGGCGGAACTGACTAACGGCCGTTACAGCCAACTAGTGGTAGATAGGCATATCGCCATTCAAGTGCTGGATCAACGTTTCTCGCGGCAAGTAGCAATGGACGCGGTAAGTAGAGGAACAGCCGATCAGCTTTATTTAGCTTTTAGATTAGCGGCGGCAGAAGTGGTATCTCAAGGGCGTGCACGGCCGCCGTTGTTAGTGGATGATGCTTTTGCTCACTACGATGATGAGCGGGCACATGAGGGATTGCACACTATGTTACAGCTGGCTCAGTTAACGCAGGTAATTCTGTTCACCTGCCGTCAGCGCGATATGCGCTTACTTGAAGAACTCAGCCAACTAAAACAAGCGCCCATCCAAATAATAAAGTTGCCCGCTCCAGCATAAAGCCTACCAGGCGGACGGGGGTAAAATGTATATGCAATGGCTAATTTGGCTGATAGCTTTTTTACTGGGGACCCTACCAACTGGTTATATAGTGGTAGCCATTGTTAAAGGAGAAAACATTCAAAAGGTAGGTAGCGGCAACATCGGCTCTACCAATGTAGGCCGGGTGGCTGGGAAACGGGCGGCCTTGTTTACGCAAGCCATCGATATTGGCAAAGGTGCTTTAGCCACTATAATAGCCATGTTGTGGAACCAGGCGCATCCTACGCCTTATTTAGTAGAGATTGCGGCATTGCTGGTCATTTTAGGTCACAACTATACGCCTTTTTTGTGTTTTCGCGGTGGCAAGGGGGTTAATACCACTGGCGGGGCGTTTTTACCCTTGTTCCCCTGGGCAGTTGGCTTAGCCTTCATTGTTCATTTAACTGTGCGGAAAATAACGGGGATAGTCTCTTTATCATCCATTTTAGCTGGCGTGACAATTATTATATCTACATGGTGGATATATGGCTGGAGCTCGCGTGTTGCCGCCCTTATTATGGCTTTCGTTTTTGTTTTTTGGCGGCATAAGGATAATATTAATCGGTTAGTGCATGGCGAAGAGGCCCACGAGCGTAAGTAGGGATCTACTAGCGATGGCTTCAACTACTAGGCGTTATCTTGCGGATAAGCTCGGTAATATCGCTGGTAAACTTCGATGCGGGCTCGCCTTTCACCAATTGCTCACCAATTTTACGGATGCGTTCCACTAGTTCTGGATCTTGTGTTACTGCTGCCTTGGTGATGTTTGGCAGTTCACGCACTTGATCTGCTACTTCATCCAAAGTGATTTGCTTCGCCGCTCCTTGAATCATACTCTCCAACTTAACTCCCACTACAGCAGTGTTACCCAGGGCTAACCCCCAGGCTTCCTTAACGCCTTCTACACTCATAGCCGCGTTAACAATGCGTTTACGCAAGCGCTCAGGATCAGATTGATCGTCTGTTGAATCGGTTAACTGCTGCCGCACTTGGGTACCAGGGACGGGTGTTTGTTGCATAAAGCCATCGCCCTGTTGGTCGTTTCTGCCGGGGTTTGTCAAAGGCGAAAGCAATATTCCCAATAACACCAACACACCAAGGGTGATGCCCGTCCACATCCAGGTTTTTTTCATGCATCCCACTCCTCGTTTTACTTTCATCCTTAGTTTTGGCAATTAGACAGCAAACATACTTATTACTTAGGTTAGTCATGAAATGGGGTTCTGCTTTATATGGTGGGTAGGAGGGATGTGTGTGTTCCGCCGCCTACGACAACGCCCGCTAATAGCCTCTATGTTGGCTTTGTTTTCCAGTGCTTTGCTGGGTCGGGTGATGGGTGCTGTTTACCGAGTTGTTTTGGTGCGAGTGGCCGGACAAGACGCGGTAGGCATTATTCAACTATCTTTTCCGGTATACCGCATTGCCCGTAGCTTGGGCACATTGGGCATGTCCATAGCCATTGCGAAACTAACGGCAGAACGCACACAACAAGCTGGTAGGCCCGACTTTGCTGCATACAAGCTTGGATTGAAAATTACGGCCTATGCTACTCTCACCGCCTTCTTGGTACAGGCTCTCTTTTCCAATTTTTGGGCCAACACAGTACTAGCTGATAGCCGTACCGAACCTGCCATCGTGGTTTTAGCCCTATTATTGCTGCCAATCGCTTATACATCGGCTCAACGTGGCGCTGTCCAGGGTTTACAGAAGCAAAGCTACTTAGCGGGTGCTGATGTTGCCGAGGTGCTCTGCCGTATTCCAGCCACGTTATTGTTAGTAATATGGCTGGCGCCTAAGGGCGTTGCCTGGGCTGCTGCCGGAGTGGCAGCGGGTTACATTATAGGTGAGTTAGCCAGTGCATTGGTATTGCACTACGCTCTGCAATCTAAAAAAGCTACCAGGGTGCGGCGAAAAGCTCCGAAACTGCAACCACGTCCCTTGTTGGCACTTAGTTTGCCGCTGATGGCCACCAATTTGCTCAACAACATGATGAGTCTAATCACCGTGGCGCTTATTCCCCGCTTGTTACAAAGTGCGGGTTATACGGCAACTGCTGCTACAAGAGCTTACGGACGCTTATCGGGGATGGCTATTCCCGCTTTATACATGCCTATGATGCTTGTTTACCCTGTGGTATCTGTTGCTTTGCCGGAAATAACACGCTTGGCCACACAAAAAAGCGCTAGAGCCACTCAGCGTTTACAGTGGTTGTTGCAAAGAGTATTTCTGGGTACTGCCGTGGTAACGGTGATAGTTGCACCTTTATTGTGGTATCAAGGCTATAAAATAGCGTTAATTTTGTATGGCGATGCAACAGTGGGTGAGTTAATTCGGCCTTTGGCTTTATCTGTACCATTCACGTTTTTCGGTAGTGTTATATCTGGGGTTTTGTATGGATTTGGCAAGACATCGTGGACAATGTTGAGCAGTATAGCGGGAAACCTGCTGCGTATTCTCCTTGTTTATACATTGGCAGGTCAGCCGGAATGGGGTATTATGGGCGTTTTATGGGCCGTTATTGCTGATAATGCCTTAACAGCACTGCTGGCTGGTGTGGGCTTGCTATGGATATT
>CAYMKM010000138.1:3549-4740 GCA_964390985.1 uncultured Clostridia bacterium
GGTATTATTTACCAAGTGGTTCAAGGCGATACCCTGTTTAACATTGCCCAACGCTATGCCATAACCTTATCGTCGCTAATCTTGGCTAATCCGCAAATAACCAACCCTAATAATATAGTACCAGGGCAACGAATCTGCGTACCGGTGCAACGGCAAGTAACCGGCTCCTGCTGCACTTTATTGAAAGTGGCCGGTCGAGAATTGGTAGCAGCATTAGAACCATTTGCCGGTGGTGTGGTGCGTGTTTATGCCCCAGAACCCGACTTCACTGTAATTACCATAGCGGCTGTAGGTTTACCAGCACCAGATAGTTTCGGTGAGTTCGACACCTATCTGGGCAGTTTGCGGCAGACCCGTGGCGATGAATCTTTGTTATACTCCACTATACTAAATGAAAGCGAAGAAGTAGAAGATAGACCAGTCACCTGGGCGGGCAGTCGCAGGGTACCAGGTTTACTGGAACCACAGGACTTGGTGTTCATTCGTCCGTACAACCAAAATACTGGTGTGGCTGGGGATACAGTGCTCACCAACAACTTGGCGAACTGCCTTGCCTAATGGGGCATTATAACCCTAAAGAGGGGCGAAGGCATGATTTGCTGTCCGTATTGCGATGAAAAAGACCCGATTGTAGCCGTGGTTGGTTCGGGAATGTTGAAAATTGGTAAAGAAGGTGAGATCAGCTCGCTAGCACACAAGTCTGCAGTGGAGGTGGAATGCAACCATTGCCAAGGGCATTTTCAGGTGCAGTTTGAAATGAGACCGGCAGGCATAATTATTGATCTTTCTTAAAACGCTGATGCACATAGCCTTTAAGCAGGTCAATAAAATCATTATTGATATTGCTGCCGCGTAAAGTGGTTGCTAGTTGACCATCAATATATACCAGAGCAGCCGGGTCTTCGCTGTGACCGGGTAACGAAATGCCAATATCGGCGTGACGGCTCTCGCCAGGCCCGTTTACTATGCAGCCCATTACCGCCACACGCAGGTTTTCTACACCCGGATAACACCTACGCCAAACGGGCATCTGCTCTTGAATGTAACCTTCTACCTCAACGGCCAACTGTTGAAAATCGGCGCTATTGGTGCGGCCGCAACCTGGGCATGAGGTGACAAACGGGTAAAAACGACGCAGTTCGAGAGATTGCAATATCTGCTGAGCGACCTTAACTTCCTGTGTGCGTTCAC
>CAYMKM010000139.1:0-1312 GCA_964390985.1 uncultured Clostridia bacterium
GCTAGTGAGTTGTTCTCATCTACCCGTACACCAAAGCTACTCACACCACTGCGCTCCCACACATGCAAAGTGGTGGCGCCAGGTAGCTTGGCAGTAACCAACACCTCTGTTTTGCTCACCACAGCAATATCTGCCACATTGGCATCGGCCACCGCCACGCGGGTTGCATCGTTAACCGATAACACCAACGATTCACCAGCCACCATATGTAACCAGCCATCGGCCACAACAGATCGCAACGTGGGTAACTGCACGGTTGTTGATGCCGCAGCTGCTATTACTTGTGTCGGCGCCAGTATTAATGCCCAGGTACAGGCCACCAAAATAGTAATGTTTCGCAACACCATTGATTGCCGTCCTATAGCTACCATCAGTTTTGTCCTCCTGCCTGCGTATCGCTCGTCCCTACCTGGACAATCTCCTTACTGACACCACGGTACACTTCTACCGACCAGTTATCCGACTCTGGTGGCGATTCGGTTGCTTTGGGTTCGGAGTTACTGACCGAGCTGCTTGAACTGGCTGTGCTGGTTTTAGCCGTAGGGACGATGCGCTGCAAAGATTGCCCTTGCTGCCCGTTTGCCAGGTTGCTTTGGCTGACGCTGCTCACCCACTCTTTACCTGTTTGTTCTGCCGGACGCAGTGCTAGACGCAGCGAACCCCGCTCCTCAGCCAAAGTCACTTTCTCCGCCTCTTGCAGCGAAAGAGCTAAGGTAACCGTGGTAGCCACACGGGCTTTTGTATCTTCATCCTCCATTTTTTGAGCGATGGCCAACACCTCCACATCCTGCAATACAGTGGTGGTAACGGTGTTGTTATCGCCCGTATCAAAGGTGCCTAAAATATCGACACGATCGTTTGGTTTAATAAAACCAGCCACACCTATCACTTCGTTTACAGCCACACTGACCGCCCGTTTACCGGGTGGAATCACAAATGTCAAACCAGGGCGTTCATCCTGACCGTATAACTGCTCATTTAACACCTGCTGGCCGGCGAGTATTTCCACTCGCGTCAATCGACCAACGGCTTGGTCGATATTTCTTATTGCATTAGGATGCATGTTACCCGCATCCACCTCGGTAAGCATTAACATGCTGGCTGTCAGGGTAGTTTTGGGACGAATATCCTCACAGGCTATCACCACAAATACTGCTGCCTGCTCTTCCAGAGGCCGATTTATGGCCGCACGTACATATGCATATACGCAAAAGGCCGTTAGCAGCCCCACGCTTACCGCCACTACTAGCAGTCTGCGTTGCGTCACCTAACCCACCCTCTTTCATTCTACGAGCCGTACACCACGCAGCCC
>CAYMKM010000139.1:1412-2490 GCA_964390985.1 uncultured Clostridia bacterium
ATTGGCCAAGTAGTTGCTCGCCCCGGTTTCACCTAATGCCAATGCACCAAAATTTCCTTTATACACTCCATCCCCGGGTTGAGCACCCGCTTTCAGCATGTATTGCTCTCCATATATAAAGTCATCTTCAAATACTCCTAGTGGTGCCACACCCCGCACACCGGAGATCGCATTAATTCGACTCCTGGCTTTGGCCGAAACAGGTAGCTGCTCAATGCCCATAATGCGCGCAAAGAAAAGGTTCACTTCTCGCTGGGCGTACACTAACACATCGGTGTTGCCAGCGGGCACTTCCACTGTCATCTCCGCTTCTTGCAAACCATTGAGCATGCCATACTCAATTGCCTTGGCTTGCGCCTTCCAGGCGTCAATGGGCAGCTCCCTTACGCCAGCCAAAGCAGCCGCATCTGCTGCGCGGGCAATTGCTGCTCTTTGCACAAGCATCATGCCTACATCAATGCCCAGCGCCATAATGGCCATAATGACCACTAACATTAGAGCCGTAAGTATGGCTATACTACCTTTTTCTGTTGATGCACTTCGGGTATAAAAATGAGCCTTCATGGCAATCACTCCACTCGCATTACAGTGCTGGCAGTAAGCGGCAGGGGGTTGGGTAATATGCCGGCAATGAATGGCATCATTAAATGTAATTTATATGAGACTCGCACTTCTAAAGGGGTGCCTTGATCGCGCGCCGAGGGTACTGGTAGCACCTGTACGCTCACTTGGCTGGTATCTAATATAGATAAAGAACGTTTTACCGCTTCAGTAATAACGATATCGCTTTGACCAATCACACCAGCTCGAGCCCCTTCGCGGGCCGCGTTGGTAAGTGCGTAATATGTACCAGCAGTGCGTCCTAAATCTACCAACCCACCTAACAGCAGGAGAAAGAGGACCACCACTAGCGCAAATTCCACTAATGCTTGCCCGCGTTCATCATTGCGCAGCATTGCCGACCTCCCCTGGTGTTGTGTGTAAAAAAGGGTCAGCATTGGCCGACCCAGTGTTTCCTAGCTGCAGTAGCGGGAGGTTAGTCCGGGGGGCGGGGGTTGGATTTTCCCTCCCGCAACTT
>CAYMKM010000139.1:2590-4728 GCA_964390985.1 uncultured Clostridia bacterium
GCCGTATTCGGCCATGCCCTGTCCTTGTTCGTCGAGCCATAATCTACGCCACAATGTCATTTTTGCCACCTCCTTTTAAGTTCCCAAATCGCTGCGGCGCACCACCTCCTTTGGTTCTCCACATAGACATGGGGTTTTGCCTTTATCTCTGTTAAGAGAAGGGTTGTCCTATCTCTCGCCCTTACGATATCATCCTAAGATTTTCCAGAGAATCCGGCATTAGCCTCATTTATGTAGTGCAGGAGTCCCTAATTGGCAGCGTAAGGCATAGGCAGGGCCTATAGTCCTATAGTTGGGACTATGGGCCCTGCCTATGTAAAAAGTCATAAGTAGAGGTGAATCGACAGATTTTATGGCATCTACTTCGTCATTCTGTTTTGACTAAACCATGCCGTAAAGCATATACAGCAGCCTGAGTACGGTCGGACAGATCCAACTTCTTCAATATGTTGGTCACGTGGTTTTTCACTGTCTTCTCACTGATAAAGAGCTCTTTAGCTATCTCGCGGTTGGTATGCCCGTCGACAATAGCCTGCAACACTTCTTGCTCTCTGCTGGTAAGGTAATCGATATTTACAGTCTTCTCCGGCAATAAGGAGGGATAAATGGGTTGTGGCACGCTTTTACGACCATAAGCAGCGGCGCGTTTGAACTCTCTAAACACCTTGGTCATTAAATCGCTGGGGATAAAAGCCTCTCCCTCATGCACGCGATGAATAGCATCAATTACGCGAGCTGGTTCAACATCTTTTAAGATATAACCCTTAGCTCCAGCGTTCACCAGCTCCACAATATACTCGTCATCGTCGTGAATGGTAAGCACAATCACATTGATGTCGGGAAAACGACTGCGAATAGTTCGAGTGGCCTCCAGACCACCGCCATTAGGCATGTTTATATCCATTAAAATAACATCCGGATGCAAAGTGGCTGCTTTTTCTACGGCATCTTGGCCATCACATGCCTCGCCGACCACTTTTAAATCGGATTCCATCTCCAGAATTTTGCGCAGCCCTTCTCGCAATAATGCATGATCATCGGCTATTAAAACTTTTATTGGCAATGAGTTTCCTCCATATCAGCGACACTGTGCTATGCTGGCAGGTATGGAACGCGAGCGTGTACAACCGTGCCTTTCCCCACCCGACTGACAACGTCGAATTCGCCATCAAGCAGCTCCACCCGCTCCCTCATACTCATCAACCCAAAGGACTGCCGATTAAGCCAGCCTTTTTTAACTTTCTCCTTGTCAAAACCAACTCCATCATCACTGACAGTTACAATCAGTTCATTTTCGCCAAAGACTACTTGTACCTGAATTTGGCTAGCTTGGGCGTGTTTGCGAGCATTATTCACCGCTTCTTGAATCACACGGAATATGCCTGCTTCCAGCGTAGATGATAACCGCCGTTCCTGCCCTTGTGCCACCAATTTTACTGGAGTTCCGTTTTGCTCTCGTAAATTCGCCAAATAACGATGCAAGGTAGGTAGCAGGCCTAAATCATCGAGAGTCATCGGCCGCAAATCGAATATAATTTTGCGCACTTCGCGCAACGACTCTTTCACCAACAATTTTAATTGCGCCAGTTCCTGACCTATCTCTGGACGACCGGCCATCATCAGCCGTTCACATATTTCAGCCCTTAACACAATGTTGGCCAACGATTGGGCCGGCCCATCGTGAATCTCGCGAGCCACCCTTTGCCAAGCCTCTTCTTGCGCCTTAATAATGCGTTCGCCCACATGATAACGTTCTTTTACATTCTCCCATTCACTCAACATCTGCCGTAAAACGGCTTCTGTTGTATTCACCTGATTCTCTAGGTCCGCCACCAGCTCACTTGGTTGCTCTTGGGTTAACTCTTTAACCTGATTGTGGGTATTGGTGATAGCAATCAGGCCTTTTTGAATAGTCTCTTCTATAGCGTTTGCTGTGGCCAAGCGTCGCACCAAATGAAAAGCCTCCTATAAAAATGTATCGCTTATGTATCACAATTCTCTTGTAATTTCTCCATATCTACTAAGATAAGACGACGCCCTTCTACCTGCACTAAACCTTCGTCTTGTAATTCTGCCAACACGCGACTAATTGTTTCGCGGGCGGTACCCACCAGGTTAGCTAGCTCCTGATGTGTAAG
>CAYMKM010000140.1:0-1669 GCA_964390985.1 uncultured Clostridia bacterium
GCGGCTGATTATGGCCTCAGCCTCTTCTTTTGTGGGCAGAGTGGCTGCTGCATCTTCAGTGGTTGCCGGTAACACAGATAAAGCCCGTTCTACTTGAGTAACTCGCTCTTGTAGTGATTTTACATCTGTAGATTGGGTTTGCGTAATCACCAAATGCAACAGGCCAAGGTTGCGTAACTGAGCAACGGCTGCCTTAGCCCGAGACGAGAGAACAAGCAGCGTAGCTTTTTTCATAGGTACAATCAATGCTTATTCCCCCTGTCCTAGTTTTTTCTTGGCCATTTTACCGCGCACCACGGCGGCGGTTTGTTCATCGCCAAGGTATATTTGTATCCGGCGAATGGCCTCTTTTGCTTCAGGAATCTTGATCTTTTCAAAAAGGTTAACGCGCTGGCTGGTAGTACGTAACTCTTGCGAGACCAGTTGATACTGTTTATCAAGAATATCCACTTCTAAATCGAATTTAAGTAGCTTCTGCATGGCTTCTACGGCCCAATCGACCCACAAAGGTTGCATAAAGAGGTCGTACTCGGGCTCTTTGAAGGTTAGCATTTCGAAGACCGGCACTTCAATGCCGGCGATGTTGGCCGAAGTGGTTCTCATTTCATTGATCACAACGAACTGTGTAAGATCGACAGGCTCGGCGAACATGCTTATCCAGCCTTGCAGGTACAGATTCACTTCGTCGCGTTGGGCTAGCTTAGCCCGGCGGTCGCGCTCAATTTGGCGCATTACTACCTGTAGCTGCTGCTTTTTTAGCATGAGGGTGGGCAGATAGCGGTAATACCGCTTCAGGGCATCTTTCTGCCACTTTAATTCGCTTTTGGTCAGCTTAATCTGCGCCATAATCGGCTCCTGCTTTAGGCACTAAACCAGGCCAGAAATCTGTAATAAGTTCCGAGCGCAAACCAGTTTCGTTGGGTTCAAAACATTTGGCTAGAATTTGCCACCCTAAGTCGAGGGCGCTTTCCAGCGGAATGTTTACCGATAAATCCATCATTTGGTTCTCGAAGAGCTCACCATACTTTAGTAATTTGCGGTCCCATTCGGTCATACGGAAGCCCATCGCTCTTTTTTCCATCGATTCCTTGAACGAGGCATATAAGGTGATCATGGCGTCCATAATGGCCCGATGGTCTTCGCGGGTTTCTTTATTCACCATCTGCTTCAGGCGCGATAAAGAACCAAACGGTTCAATGCGGCCATTGCGCAGGTAGTATTGCCCTTCGGTAATGTAACCAGTGTTATCGGGGACGGGGTGGGTTACATCGTCGCCAGGCATGGTGGTGACGCTTAAAATGGTGATGGAGCCAGCACCTTCAAAGTCGACAGCCTTTTCATAACGGCTGGCCAACTGGCTGTAAAGATCGCCGGGGTAGCCACGGTTCGATGGCACTTGCTCCATGGTAATGGCTATCTCTTTCATGGCATCGGCAAAGTTGGTCATATCTGTGAGGAGCACTAGCACACGCTGGCCCTTGAGGGCAAACTTTTCGGCAACAGCCAAGGAAATATCGGGTACCAAAAGTGCCTCAACTATTGGGTCGCTAGCTGTATGCACGAAGAAGATGCTATGCGAGAGGGCGCCGCCTTCTTCCAGAGTCTCCTTAAAGAACAGGTAATCATCGTATTTAAGGCCGATGCCGCCTAAAATAATTAAGTCTACTTC
>CAYMKM010000140.1:1769-4587 GCA_964390985.1 uncultured Clostridia bacterium
GTGTTGAAGAACTCACGGGCTTCCCGTTTGGTCTCCAACGCTAAATCGGAGGAGATAATTTCGTAAAGAATTCCGCAAACGTGCTGCTGCCGTTCGGTATTTACGGCGGCATCTACCGGGTGAAAACTATCTTGCTGCAGGTAGACACGGTCGGTAAACTCTGATTTTAAGTAGACAATATAATCTTCAAGGCTGGTGCCTTCTTCGCCCACAACCTTCATCATTTGGTCGACTTCACGGCCGCGGAAGAGCATATCCTTGATATACGCAGTAATTTCATCATCAATGCAGCCGGTATATTTGCTCCAGCTATCCAACGGGTCAATAGCTGGGTATTTGCGGGCATTGGCTCTATCGCGGGATAGACCATGGAAAGCGCCTACCACTTTTAGGGTAGCTTGTGTAACAGGTTCCTCGAAGTTGCCGCCGGCCGGGCTGACAGTGCCACCAATGGTGACGGAGCCTTTTCGACCGTCGCGCAAGCGCACAACTCCAGCTCGTTCATAGAAACTGGCAATCACTGATTCTAGGTAGGCGGGGAAGGCTTCTTCGCCGGGAATTTCTTCAAGGCGGCCGGACATTTCGCGCATGGCCTGCGCCCATCGGCTGGTAGAATCGGCCAAAAGTAACACGTTAAGGCCCATTTGCCGATAGTACTCGGCAATGGTTACAGCGGTATATACCGAGGCCTCACGAGCGGAGACCGGCATGGAGCTGGTGTTACATATGATAACTGTCCGCTCCATTAGGGTGCGGCCGGTGCGGGGGTCAATTAGCTCAGGGAACTCTTTGAGTGTTTCCACCACTTCGCCAGCTCGTTCACCGCAGGCGGCGATAATAACAATATCGACATCGGCGTTGCGGCTAGTTACCTGCTGCAATACGGTTTTACCAGCGCCAAAGGGGCCTGGTATGCAATAGGTTCCGCCCAAGGCTACGGGTAAAAAGGTATCGATAATGCGCACTTTGGTCACCATTTGTTCGGTGGGCCGCAGGCGTTGTTCGTAACTGGTGATAGCCCGCTTGACTGGCCATTCAAACACCATGGTCACTTTGTGCGATTGACCTTTTTCATCTTTTAACTCGGCGATGGGAGAATCGACGGTGTATTCACCAGCATCAGCCACCCAGGTTACCGTGTAACTACCTTGGAAATAGAAGGGCACCATCACTTGGTGTGTAAAGATGCCTTCTGGCACACTGCCTAGCGCAGTGGCGGCTGCCACGGTATCTCCTTGCTTCACCAGCGGTGTAAACTGCCAAGTTTGCGTGCGATCCAAGGCGTTGAGGTAAACGCCGCGCTCCAAAAAGAAGCCGCATTTCTCAGCCAGTTCCGGTAGGGGGTTTTGCAGCCCATCGTACACTCGCCCCAGCAGCCCGGGGCCCAGCTCAATGGCTAACAAATCATCTGTAAAAGTGACGGTATCGCCAATGCCGATGCCTCTGGTCATTTCGAAGACCTGCATATCGACATTGTTACCTCGAATGCGAATGACCTCTGATTTTAGCCGTTGGTCACCAAGGTGGACATAGCCAACTTCGTTTAGCGTCACATCACCTTGCACTTCGACGGAGATTAGGTTGCCATTGACTCCAATAACTGTTCCCGATGCGTTTGCCATTCTTTTTACCACATCCAGGTTTCTGTTTATGAGGCCGCTTTTGCTTTAGCGACCACTGCTTCATAAAGCTGATGATAGTTCTCTTCGCCAACCTTTCTATTAAATAGGCTGGCTCGTTCCAGAAGTTGTAGTTTCAAGTAATAAAGCTGCACAGCTTGTATATCAAAGTGATGGCCAAAGGATAAATCTTCAAGAGAACGCCAACGGAGGGCATCAATTATGCGCTCAGCAGTAGCGGGATTGCTAGCTTGTAATGCTGTACGCACGCTTTCTGCCATGTGTTGATCTACTTGATACTCCTGGCCATGCACAGTGTTGCGTAAGTAGGGCGTAGCATCTTTATTAAGCTTTTGCGCCCGCTGCCGGGCCATTTCATTACGTAAACCATATTCAAAATTATACCAGGCGCGCAAAAGGCCGTTGCCAAGTTTATTTGGCGTGGCTTCGGCGGGAATTAACGTAGTGTTTTCTACTAATGATAAATCGCCACGGGTGAGCCATTGGCGGCATAACGCCAAGAAGGCCTCAGTGGATGGAAAGTGCTCAACCGCAGGAGAGAGGCTTGGCAAGGTTGCTAATAGGTAATAATGCTGACTCAATAACGTGCCTTCCTCTCGCGACTAGCCATCTTTACCAGTAAGTATAGCGGCCAGTGTTGGATTCAGGTATACAGATAAAGCTTCGGCTACTGCTGAATCAGTGAAGTCGTAGTATGCAGCACCATCGCGTTCTTGCAGGATAAAACCGCCTTCGACTTTAGAGGAAGGGGTGATGGTGATGCCCTCACGCAGGGCTTGGGCAACGCTGCCTTTGAGGGAGGCTTCCAATTCTTTGGCCACCTCTTCGTTTACCAAAACAGCACTGTTCTCCAGGCCTGAGGCCCAGTTGGTGACCACCTGTTGGATGGCTTCCTTTAGAACATCGGCACGATAGGTTTCGCTCACTGTTTTGGCAACGAGGCGGGAGAACACCCCTTTAAGCTGTTGCTCTATGGAGAGGATCATATCGCGGCCGGCTTGTTTTATGGCGGCTTTGCCGGAAGCTTCCATTTGTTGGGCTTGTGCTTCGGCTGTGCTAACTATTTCGGCGGCCTTCTTCTCGGCGGCAGCGATTCGTTCGTTAGCCTTTTTCTCTGCGTTAGCAATAATTTCAGCGGACTTTTTTTCAGCAGCCTCTACACCTTCGTTTTTGATGGT
>CAYMKM010000141.1:0-4580 GCA_964390985.1 uncultured Clostridia bacterium
TATTGGCTGCGAATTCATCCGCTGGCAAAGGTTGCGCTTGTAAAGCCATTAAACCAGGCCATTGTGGCTGCACTCCTGCTTGTTCCAATTGATGCACGGTTTGGTTCAAACGCTCCCAAGCCTTACCAGCAGCTGTTAACCGATCGCTACTAAAATCAATCGGCGTTCTATAATGATGGCTGAGGATATAGTAGCGAAGCAATTCTGGCTTGTAGCGAGATAAAGCATCCTGCACAGAAATAAAGTTGCCTAGTGATTTAGACATCTTCTCCCCATCGACGTTCACCAGGCCATTATGGAGCCAATATCGTGCAAACGGAGCAGCACCAGTATAAGCCTCGCTTTGGGCAACTTCATTTTCATGATGGGGGAATACTATATCGACGCCGCCACCATGTATATCAATGTGGTTGCCTAAATACTTTAAGGCCATGGTTGAGCATTCGATATGCCAGCCGGGTCTGCCCGGCCCCCAAGGGCTATCCCAGGATGGCTCCCCAGGTTTAGCTGCTTTCCACAGGGCAAAGTCGAGCGGGTGGCGTTTGTTCTCATCGACTGCAAAGCGGGTGCCTACCTGTAAATCTGCTAACCGCTGATTAGAAAGCTTGCCATACTCGGGAAAGCTTTCTATAGCAAACCAAACATCTCCATCTACCACGTAAGCGCAGTTTTTATCGATGAGCGTTTGCACCATTTCAATAATATCCTGCATGTGTTCGGAGACTTTAGGATAAACGTCGGCGCGCTGTACGCCTAATTTATCCATACTGGTTAAATACTCATCGCAATATTGTTGAGCCAGGTCATGGGCATCAATACCTCGTTGCTGTGCCCGATCAATGATTTTATCATCTACATCAGTGAAATTTTGTACCATATGCACTTTCAATCCCTTTAGGTGCAAAAAACGACGAATCACATCAAACACCACTGCTGGGCGAGCGTGGCCAAGGTGACTCTCATCGTAGGTGGTCACCCCGCACACATACATTGCTACCTCTCCTGGTTGTCGCGGAGTAAACACTTCTTTTTGCCTGGTCAGGGTATTGGTTACTACTATTTCCTTCATAGCGCACCTCCGGGGTTAATTTGCTTCTCTACACATAGTTGCGACAAAGTGCGCACCTGTTGTTCTAATTCTTCTATGCGACATATCATGCTACGCATGATGTTTTCTACCGGGTCGGGCAAATTGGCGTGATCCAAATTGATCGCTTCTACTTTTTGGCCGTTCTCACGTACAACGCGGCCTGGCACACCTACTACGGTAGCATAAGCGGGTACTGTTTGCAGTACTACAGCACCAGCGCCGATGCGTGCGTGATCACCAACATAAAATGAACCCAACACTTTAGCACCGGCGGCTATCACCACATTGTTACCAATGGTAGGGTGACGCTTGCCCCGCTCTTTGCCTGTACCTCCTAATGTGGCTCCCTGATACATAGTTACGTTCTCACCCACCTGCGCTGTCTCGCCAATGACCACTCCCATACCGTGATCAATGAAGAAACCTGCGCCAACTTGCGCGGCCGGGTGAATATCTACCCCGGTGAACAACCGGTTCACATACGATAACCAGCGGGCTAGCCAAATAACACGCCTGTGCCAAAGAGCATGAGCTACACGATGCAGCACAATGGCCTGGAAGCCCGGGTAAAGCAACACAGCTTCCAACCTATGGCGGCAAGCTGGGTCGCGCTGCATAACAGCATCAAGATCTCTTCGTAGCGTTTTGAGCATTGGTATCACCCTTTCACTAGGGATGTTAGCTAAATTTATATATAAAAAAGCCGCCCCTGCACATGCAGAGACGGTAGCGATAGCTGCCGTGGTTCCACCCTGCTTGGAGCGTGAGCCCCCGCTTTATTGGGTACCTACCCTGATACCCTAGCGCTGTAACGGGCGCACCCGGACTAGCATACTCCCCGCAGGTTTCAGCCGACAGCTCAGGGGGGCATTTCACCAAAGCAACCAGCGAGCTACTTGCAGCCTGAGCAGCTCTCTCTGTAGCAGGTTTAACTGGGCTACTCTTCCCCTTCATCACCCGTGGCCCTCATTATAGCATTCCCGAATACACTGTCAAGATTGAACAGTGTAATTACCTATTTCCTCCAGGGCTAAGTTCACCCACATTTTTATCTCCTCAGTCAGCTTCAGGTTTTGCAGTTGCGTTGGACCATACCACCCGAGTTCAACTGATTCCTCATTCGGTTGCAACGGGCCGTCGGCCACCACTTCTGCGAAATAAACCAGATCAATGTGTTGATGCCCAGGGCTAATGGTCTCTACCTGGATACCTCGCGGCCGCACTAATTGCAGCGGATTGTCAATAGGTAACGCTTTCTCCCCCACCAGCTCTACCTGTAATCCGGTCTCCTCGTACACCTCACGTACTGCTGCTTCATCAGGTAACTCTCCGACTTCTATATGACCACCAGGTGGTAGCCATTTGCCCAGTTTACGATGGTAAAGTAGCAGAACACGCCCCGTATTAACCACAAAAGTAGCTACTGTCCATTCACGTTTGCATGCCGTTGTGTTCATGATCGCTTACCTACCTGCTTAGTACGCTTTAACATCCACCAAGTCAACCCCATAAAAAGCGGGGTTAGTAGGTGCACTAGCGTGAAAAACCCCATTCCCAAAGGTTCGTATACATACCCCCAGGCAAAAAGAGGATTATCACGAAAAGTCTCTTCTATCAGTCCGCGCAGCAAACTGTAGTAAAAAGCGAACGACCAAAACAGGTAACCTTCAGGATGTTGGCGACGCGCTAAGTAAAAATGGCGAATTAACAATATGAGCCCAATGGCAGATCCGTAAAGCTGAGCTGGATGTTGAAAGCCACTGGTAGTAATTCGCCCAGTTACTTCGTGGTTGATGATGTTAGTAAGACGCACTAATGTAATCCCAAGCGTAAACCCCGGCACTGTTAAATCAGCTAGCTGCCCAAACGAGGCTTTGCGTTTACGCACATACAACCATCCAGCTAGCACGCCACCTAAAAAGCCACCGTGAAAGGAGAGTCCACCTAAATCAGTGCGTATTATTGTCCAAGGTGCGGCAGCATAATCACTCCAGTTTGTGACCACATATATAAGGCGGGCACCAACCACACCACCTACTATAGATAAAATGACGAGATCATAGAGAAAATCGTCACTATAGCCCAGCTTTCTCCCTTGACGCAGCATATACCAAAAACCCAACCCTGCTGAAACTGATAGCATCAATCCGTACCAGCGAACAGCAAATGGACCAATACTAAAAATTACAGGATCTATCATTGCTACAATATTCATTGCTGACTCTTACCCTCTCCTATAGAACGATCGTTACGTCGCATTTGTACAGCAGACACTTTTTTCGCATGTTTGCGTGTGGTACCTTTAGTGGCTTTAGGTGGTCGGGTGGCTTGCCGTTTTTCCGCTATCATCACAAGGTAACCGTCTTTATCTACCACTCTTACCCCACCGAATACCGCCCGCATTTTATTCTCATACCAGGTGCGACGCTTCACAACCATAGCCAAGCGCCCACCAATTGCCAAGTGCTTGAACGCACCTTCAATTATCCGTTTAGGCACGGCGAAATCAACGTGGTAAGGAGGGTTGCACAACACCAAAGTAAAATCATTGGCGGTTATTTGTGCAAAAGCATCACTATGTACCACTTGCAAATTGGGTAGCCCATTATTCTTAGCATTACGCCGGGCAATGTCAACGGCTAGCGGCTCTATGTCGCACATCACTACGTTTGATTCGCCGACAACTCTAGCAGCATAAATACCTACTAAACCGTAGCCACACCCTAAATCCAACACTTTATCTTCCGGTTGTATATCAACTACCGAAAGCATAGCCATTGTGCCAGCATCTGGGTGTGATGGCGAAAAAAGCTGTGGTGCACTCTGCAATTTGAGTTCCACGCCATTAATAATTGTCTCTATCATTGGTTCTTCCTTAACTATCAATTTTACCTGCCTCATTGTTCTCGTTTTTCCTACTATCACCTTCTAGAGGCGAAATGTGTACGGATGGTTATGTTAATGGAGATACATAATGGCAGCAGTACTAGAAAAGGCACGTTGCCGGGTAATGGGGGGACATTACATTCAAATAATGGGTCGTCGGTGCTATCAGGCAAGGAGTTGCATGAGGATCATCAATATCGATGGCTTTGTGCCTGCGAGACAGATGATCTTGTCCTAATGCAAGATGAGTTGATGGAAGCGATCGCTCAAGTTTCTCAAGGTGATGATGTAGAAGCTGTCGAGGATACCATTCATGAATGGTACGAAAGTGCCATTGCAGCATTAAGTGAGGTGCTCGACACGGCGTTTAAGGCTGAGTCGGAGCCTATTGAGCTTACTCCGCCGCCAAATGATCCTGAGACAGTCGAGGCATGAGTCCAATTGTGGAGCTTTCACAGCCGAAGGATTATGCTGACAATGATAATGATTGGACAGTGTTGGCGAATAATTCCCGGGTTAACAAAGCCTGGGAAGCTTTAATGGAGCAAGCCTCGAAAGAACACACAAAGAAGTACAAAGATCGAGGTGTTTCGGAATATGAATT
>CAYMKM010000142.1:0-4528 GCA_964390985.1 uncultured Clostridia bacterium
AACTCGTAAATTTGTAGGTTTAATTGAAAAACCCAATCGAGAAAAGAATCGCCTGGCATGCTAATAGCTGGAGTGCGGTGTACTAATACACCGTTAATAATTTGACGCTGTGGTAGACCACGCCCTCCCAGCGTAATGACATGCACCTTATTACCCTTTTGTGCTAATGCTTTAGATAACTCGTATACATGTCGGCCCAAACCACCAACTGTTAATGGCGGATATTCCCACGAGAGCATTAGTATACGCATGTTACCTGAATAACCTGCAGCGATATTATCAATATCGTCTTTGCCCGCAAACGCACGGTAATCCAAATACGAGAATATGGAGTGCTGTCGCTCTAGGGTTTTTAACGTGGTTTCATCTATTTTCTCTTTTTCTATCTGATCACAAAGCGAGAAAAACCATCCTAAATGTTGCTGTATACGGCGTTGGGCATAAGTGGTGGCTGTACCCGCATTTAATATAAACGACCAGTCACTGCTTTGAGCTAACATTAGTTCACGACCAGCTTGGTTTAACGCTCGTCTTTCTTGACTACTAGGATGTAACTTAGCTTCAGCTAGGGCTGTCATTCTTTCTTCTGCAGCATGTAAATGCCGGTATATCCAGGCATTAGTATCATTTATCCAAACGGCATTGTACCCTTCGTTTCCCCAACTGCAACTAGGTAGCTCAGTATTCTCTACTGCTGGTTGCAAAGGATAATCAGCTGGACTGATTAGTTCTAGCTCATTTTGATCGTAATGCATCTTTTTCAATAGGTAGTATAAAAATGCAGGTCCTTCGTACCACCAGTGACCGAATAGCTCGGTATCATACGGAGATACAACTATTGGCACTCGTTGCAGACTGTTATTCAGATCGTTTGCCTGTGTAATCCGTTCATGCAAAAAATGTCCCGCATGCTCAGCTACCCTTGATTGCGCAATTTCCGGAATGTACACTTCTTTATACGTACTGTCACCTGTAATGCGGTAATACTTAAAACCCGTATTCAAACGAAAACCATCTGGGTGCAAATATGGTTTAATGTACTCGTAGTCTAGATCCCAACCAATATCTCGGTAATACTCCCGATAAACGCCATCGCCTGGGTACCCCTCTTTACTGCTCCAAACTTGTTTGGCAGAGTCGGGGTCGCGGGCAAAAGCCAGCGTACCAGCTTGAGTGCGGACAGGTGCATAAACAGCGGTATCAGGAGCTGGGTCAGCATGTAGTAATGCATGGCTATCTACTATTACATAATCAATGCCATTACTGGCAATGACTTCGTCAACCTCCGCAGTGTAGCCACATTCTGGCAGCCATAAACCTCGCGGCCGGTATCCTAATATTCGGTGAAACGACTCAATACCTAGCCGAATTTGCGCATCTATCGCTTCCCGAGTACGAAGTAAGGGTAGGTATGCGTGAGTGGCTGCACTAGTTATTAACTCCAAGCAACCAGCTTTCCATAGCTGGCGAAAACCGTTTATTATATTGCCATGATATTTCTCCGTATACACCCAGTGGGCTTCCTTAAGCTTCCATAAGTACATTTCTGCTACACGCCTAAAAGACGGATCATTGGCCAAGCGAACCACTTCTTTTTCGGCTAGTTCTATACTGCGGTTAAGGTGCTTTAAATATCGCTGCTGCACTAACGGATCGCACAATAAGTCGATCAGCGGGGGTGTTAGTGACATAGTTAGACGTACGCGAACCTGTTCGCTACGCAACTGGTCAAGTACATTAAGCAAGGGGATGTACGATTCTGTTATGGCCTCAAAAAGCCATCGTTGCTCTAGCGCATGAGCATCCTCTTCGTGGCGAACATATGGTAAATGCGTATGCAGAATTATAGACAAATACCCCTTCATTGCTTAACACGCCTTTCAATCCCGCCAAAATCATATTAGGCGATGATACGATGTGCTGATCGCTTCTGGTAACCAGTTCTCTACTACTGCTGGTAGTCGCCCTACCGCTCGACCTGGCCAGTTCCGCGGCGTGGCAACATAATTAGAGCGGAGTAAAGCCACAAACACAGAGTAGATATTGCGTGTCCCCAGATCTAATACATAGCGGTTGCCAGGGGCCAAACCGCGAAAAAACCAGTTATCGGTAAGGTGGGTGATCTCCGTTTCATATGTAACATTTAGGTTTGTCCCGCCCTCACTGGCAGAATAAAGGCGTAACACCAGCGGAAGGTCATCCCATTCACAACGGAAATGGCGAGCTACCATCTCCCTAAATTCTCTCGTTAGCTCCCAGTATGCATATAGGCTATATGGATCTACACCCATTAAATGCACACGGGTAATGTTATGATGTTCGGGAATTGGCGGTACATGCAACAGCGGCGCGCCCCCTGTCTGAGTAGGACCGCCACCCTGTGGAGTGTGCGGTATAACGTCATTCTCAGACACAGGGCCTCCTCCTTTCCATCTGCTGGCGCGTGAAATCGGGCCAGTAGTGACTATATTGACACAATAACGCTCCGAGGAGCCAGTATTTGGGCTGCCACTTAACTGTTCACCCCGCGGGTTGCCGCATCAGTTATGAGTATGGCGTGTTATCAAGGCATGTATACGCGGTAAATAAAGAATCGATAGTTATATATGGTTGCCATCCTATAGAGCAGGAAGCATTACCACAGTATTTTCCCTTGTAGTTGGGTACTAGATAACTAACAGTTTGTGTTAAACCCCTGCTCAGAAGCGTACAGCTTTCATTCTTAATTGGTAAGTAATAGTCTGTTACCCTACTTTACCCGTTCAGACGAGTGCTTTTTCAACGTAACCAATTTATTATTTTTCACTTATATTTATTTCATGTAATCGCTGCTATATGCACCTTTTATTGATTATAATCATCACTTATTATTTTATTATATTGTTTTTAGCAGGACTTTAATCCCCTTTGGAGAAATGATTAGCCGTATCAAATCAAATATGCCCTATGAGGTAACAAGGAGGTAATCTCATGAAAGCTCAATCGAGCGAAGGAGAACGTTGTTTATCGGATTATATTGGTGAATTTCTAAACTACTTGGAGAACAAAAAGCACCTTAGTCCACACACTGTATTTCACTACGGACATGATCTATCTTTATTCGTACGTTATCTAAGCCTAAAAAACAAATGCACAATGTTAGAAGTCAAGTTAGAGAATGTTAAAGACGAACACATTGATGGTTTTCTCAATTACCTTGTTGAAGAAAGAAACAACAGCTTACGTAGTGCTAAGAGACGTTTATCTGCCATTCGTTCCTTTTACACATATATTTCAAATATGTTACCTAAGTTTCGCGATACCTTAGGCAATCCTGCCACAGCCGTACCTATTCCACGTGTTAATGAACCCTTGCCTAAAATACTCACCGATGATGAAGTAATATCATTGTTACGTGCCGCTCGTTCACATAGTCCATTTCCACCTCGAGACTACGCTATATTACGACTCTTTCTTAACTGTGGCGCTCGATTGTCTGAAGTTTTGGAGCTGGAAATAGATGACTTTAACCAAAGTAATGGCACCATTCGTTTTGGCCGCAATACTAGACGTGAACGTAATTTGCCTTTGTCGCCTGAAACTTTGCATGCGATGGTTACGTATCTAACAACTCGGCCACTAGCAACCAGTGAGCGTATCTTTATAAATCGATTAGGTAATCCCATTACAAAAGGTGCTGTGTATCATCTTCTTGGCCGCTGCTTAAGTGCTGCTTCTCTTAGTGACAAAGGTATAACTATCCATTCATTACGTCACACTTGCTTTGCCAATTTAGCTCGCGAAGGCTTTTCTCCCGATGAAATAAGGAGTATATCTGGGCTTAGACGCGTTCAAACTACCCGCATATACGAACGTATTGCCAGCGATAAACCGATTAATAAAGCCGATGATGAGAAGGAAGAACAATAGCCGCGCGATTTAATTGAGTAGAGTGACGCTGTGGTAATCATTCTGCAGCGTCACCCCTCTCACCATATAACCATACGTACGAGACCGTATACAGCCCTTGAGAACTCAAGATGTACCCGCGGGTATGTGGTCAAGTCGTTAAAATGGAGCGAGGCCAGTTAGGCCTCGTTCCATTTATCTAGACTTGTCCCAGTTGATGCGGAGTCTGTAGGTAACCGATAGGTTATCTACGGAATTCACCATCAACGGCCAAGTTAGAAGGTGGTAATCGAATTAGCAACAGCGTATCGCTTTGTGCTGGGGGTTTAGTGCAGTGCAGGTTAGATTGCCATCGCGAGAAGGAATAGTTTCTGAATAATATTACGCATTGCCCACGTTCGCCGTACCACTATGCTAGTCATATACATCCACTAATCTCCACTCCATCCAGGTGTAAAAATAAGACCACTCTCATTTTTCGGCCATCATCTAACCAGGCGTATCGAGGGTAATATGAAGTAGTCTTTTTTAAGTGTGATCTCTAGCAGGGCTTTCAGTCGATGCAAATTACGTTCATACTCATGGGTGCATCCGAGCCAATCGCATTTGGCACATTTTGCATACGGTTTCATTTGTCGCC
>CAYMKM010000143.1:0-1477 GCA_964390985.1 uncultured Clostridia bacterium
TGGGCTAATATCTGTCCTGGTTAAAGGCCATTTGTCCTTATAATAATGGCCAGCAAAAGAGTTTCCTTTGCTGGCCAGCTTCTAATTGCAACTAATACGAGAGGAATTTACTGAACGCCCTGATTAATTAAATCTTGTACTACTGGTGTCACTTCTTCCATAGCTACACGCGGCGATTTGATATTCGCCAGCACTTGATCGACGGCTAACCGCATAATCCTATCAATTTCGTTAAAGGTGGTCACTTTACGAATATCAATGATCGCACCATTAACAGTAATAGCTTCAATTAAACCTGTTATGTTTGCATCGGGCCTTTGCCGATGTAATTCAGACAGCCATGGCTGGTGCGCTCTCGTATACGATGGAATGGCCCCAAATGCCTTAGCAAAAAGTAGGTTGCCTGTCGTATCCGTGGTAGCAAATTCAATAAGCTTCCACGCTGCTTCTTTATTGGTGGAAGAAGATAGCATTGCTATGCCCATGGGGTTAACAGCGCCTCTTACTGGATGCGGTTCCACCATAAACCATGGAGCAAAAGCAAGGTCATTGGGATTTTCCAATATTTGTTTTAATGCCCAACTGCCTAGACCGGCTATAGCAGACCTGCCATTCCAAAAGGTATCAATTCCTGCCCCCATTACGCTATGCTTCCACCTTAAATCCTGTAAAGCTTGTATTGAAGCGAGGGTCTGTGGATCATTACCTGTAAAATGCTTTAATGTCGGGTCTATCCAATTGCCACCCCAAGTATAAGGCAAGGTTATCCAGCTATCCCAATACGGAGCGGCCAGGCCTAATTGAGTAACACGGCCCTCACTTGTCCTTTTGGTCAATTTTTGCGTGGCAGTAACAAAGGCATCCCAATTCCACCAGCTGCTGCTACCACCTTTAGGCGGCAACTTTAAGCCCGCTTCATTGAAAAGGTTTGGGTTATAGTACAAGTTTACGCCTGATGCACCATATGGCATCAGGTACTGCTTATCTTTCCAACACAACGCATTAGCCAACATCGGCACAATATTTTGCATGGGCACATTACTAGCTTTGATATAATCATTAAGCGGTTCAATTATACCCTTTGCTGCGTATTGCACGAACTCAACGCTTGTTGCGCCAACTAAATCAGGGGAGACACCACCTGCCACTTGCGTTAGCACCTGTTCCCATTTATCCATCTGACCAGTTGGTGCACTGAGCAATTCGATAGTAAGTCCTGTTTTCTCTGTAAATAACGCTGAAAACTCCTCAAATAATTGCATGCGTTCTGGACTGATATAAACAGTAAAAGTGATTGGTTTCTCTTTAGCCACAGCTGTACTAACTAAAGTAAAGGTAAAAATCAAAGACAAGAGAATCATTACCCGACTCCAGCGGGGCATCTTCAATTCATTCACCATCCTTCTTGGATTTGAACCGTCCGATTCTTTCGCCCTAAATATATGTCAAGCACACCCCCCAACTTGATCCGTAATAG
>CAYMKM010000143.1:1577-4502 GCA_964390985.1 uncultured Clostridia bacterium
TGATAACGACATTAAATAACTGACACTTTCGCAAGCCCATTCCAGGATGTTTCCAGATAAGGGAGTAGTGAACAGTTCAGGGTCATATAAACCTAAGCTGTGCAAACCTGTTTGAAACCCGAGCGCTCTATCGCGCATAGCAGTAGATGATTCTCTTCCGGGCAAGTAGGCAATGCGCCTATGCCCCAACTCAGCCAAATAATGGGCGGCTAAAACGCCTGCACCATAATCGTCAAGAGTGACAGAGTTTGCTACAGTCTCCAGATAGCGGTTTACTAGAATCACGGGCACCTGTAACGAAGAGATCAGCTCAATTTCACTACTTTGTATAGGATCCCAAGTACCAACCACCAATACACCGTCGGTCATGTCAGCTACTCTTGCCAAGGCTTCATGCAGTGGTTCGTAGCGTTCGGATCGGTATACAGAGACTGTGCATCCCCGTTTTTCGCCCTCATGTATTATTTCATTAAGTGTTTCACTAAAGAATTTACCCCAACCAGCATCAAGTACTAATACCCTTATTTCACCTAGTACATTGTTAACTGACATTAGCGGATAGGCTAATTCCTGTGCCACCTGCGCTATACGTTGGCGTGTTGATTCCGCTACGCGGACATCACCTCGCAATGCCCGTGACACAGTTGATATGGAGACGCCTAACTGCTGCGCAATATCTTTTAAAGTGGTCCGTTCCTCGCGCATATTAACCCCCATTTACAACCCAAAATGAGTTATGCATTTTACATTAGATACCATGCCAGAAATATCCTTCTGTTTGGTGCAATTTTAACATGGATTTTCTGCAATCATTTCTCATTCGTTTGAAATAGTGGCGTAAAAATGGACCCTTAAAAGTGAACGGCCGATCGGGTATAAACCGATCGGCCTATATCAGGCACCGTTGAACGGATCAGCGGTATGAAACCGCTTTGCCTGACATTCTGTAGTATGGTTTTTTCGCTGTTAATAATTCCTGGTGATTATTGGTAATTATACAACCTGCTCACCTGTAATCCACACTTTTTGTACCTCTGCTGTTACATCAAGTGGATGCCCACTCCAAAGGACAAGGTCAGCATCCTTGCCAACATCTATACTACCAATACGTTTTTCTAATCCCAGGACACAAGCGGGATGCAAGGTGATCGCTTTAAGCGCTTCATCTTTGGACATGCCTGCTTTTACTGCTAACCCGGCCATCAACGGAAGGTACTCCAAAGAGGTTACAGGATGATCAGTCATAATTGATACCATGACGCCTGCTTGCGATAGTATGCCTGGTGTAGCAAAGGTTTTTTCCCTTAGTTCAACTTTAGAGCGAGAGCCAAAAGACGGCCCAACAATGGCTGGAATGTTATTATGAACCAAAAAATCAGCAATCAAATGGCCTTCCGTGCAATGCTCTATCACAATGCGCACATCATATTCATGAGCTATCCGTATTGCTGTAACAATATCATCGGCACGATGCGCATGAGCCCTTAAAGGGATCTCCCTATTAATAACCGGCAGCAAGGCTTCCAGTTTTGTATTAACATCGTAGGGTTCTCCCTTCTTAGCTTTCCACTCCTTTTTTTCCGCATAATTGCGTGCTTGAGCTAGCCAAGAACGCAACAACGCAGCAGTGGCCATACGAGTGGTAGGTGTTTTATCTTTACCTTTATAAATGCGCTTGGGGTTCTCTCCGAATGCCACTTTCATGCCTACATTTTTAGATACCGCCATATTATCTATCACTTGGCCGCTGGTATGAATAGCAACAGCCTGACCACCAATTACGTTGGCACTGCCCGGTAAAACACAAGCGGTTGTAATACCAGCCTGTAACGCTTCGCGAATAGCGACATCGCTAGGATAAATTCCATCAATCGCCCTTAAATCAGGTGTAACAGGGTCGGTCATTTCGTTATAATCGGCACCTTCAACTCCTATACCTTCTTCATGGATGCCAAGATGCGTATGAGCATCAATCAAACCCGGTGTTAAGCTCCCGTTTTGGCCATTAACTAATGTTGCCTTGTTTTGACGAATGACCTCAGCCACTTCATCACTCAAACTTGCGGGCCCATTTTCTGCCAGCCCAAAAGCGATCACCTTCCCATCGGCAACCGCCACAGCACCTTTATTAATGGGTGTCGCACTAACAGGGTAAATAGTGACGTTATAAATAATTTGCATGGTTGGACCTCCCGTTGCCAGCAAGGTTATGCTGCGGCCATTCTGTAACTGTCCTCTTCTTACCTGCTCCTCTTCATACCGAGTAATTATATGAGTGTGTTTACCCTGGCCGCACCCTGGACAATATATACATATACCCTTTAGCGCCATAGGAGGTTCATTCTATGATAACTGCACAGATATCACTTTACCCTATTGAATCAACAGATGCTGATATGGTAATAAACTCATCTTTGAAAGAACTGCAATTTCAGGATCTTGATTTCTCTGTGGGGCCCATTAGTACAGAAATAAAAGGCGAAAAAGACGAAGTGTTTCAAGCCATACGCATGATGTTTGACCGAGCCTGCCAAGACGGAGGCGAAGTATCTTTGGTGGCTACCATCAGTAACGCTGAAATATAATCATGCGGATACTGGGGGTGTACCGATATAACTTGGCATGCCCCCGTAAACCATTGATTTACCAATAGCCAGGGCTTTCATGCTCATGGGTGCAGATGGGGCAATCGCATTTGGCACGTTTTGCATACGGTTTCATTTGTCGCCAACTTGGCCACCAACTTGGCCACCAACTCCATTGATAGATTTTCTTGAAACTCCGCCTGTGCCAAGGGCCCAGGTACCGAATTGGCAGTGGCGCATCGCTTTATGCTGGGGTTTAGTGAACTGTAGGTTATATTGCCATTGCGAGAAGGAACGGTTTCTAAGAAATATCACGCTTTGACCGTTCGCTGTGCCACTA
>CAYMKM010000144.1:0-4462 GCA_964390985.1 uncultured Clostridia bacterium
CCACAGTACCAATCGAAAGGTTTTTAACGGCATTACTTCCCATCAATAGAAAAGCACTAGCAACGCTAAATAACACTACTATGCCGCCAACAATGACCAATAATATCTTTACAATTTTCATTGCTACCCCCCTACTGCTAAACAAAGCGTACATTAAAATCTTGGGCCACTTGAAAAGTATCTTTCAAACCAATAGTTACGTTTACCTGCAACTTCTCATCAATAAAAATCGCCTCTGTACCAGGGAAGCGCTTTATAAGTGCCAACCCTTTTTGCATACCAGCTACAAATGCCGCAGTGGAAAGAGCATCGGCAATAGTAGCGTTATCTGCTACTATGGTCACACTGATCAACCCGGATTGCGCTGGATACCCAGTGGTGGGATCAATAATATGATGATATTTGTTACCAGCTTCATCAATAAAATAACGCTGGTAATCACCAGATGTAACCACCGCTTTATCGCTTACACAAACCAAACCAACCAAACCGCTTTCTTGCCGCGGATGTTGAATGCCAATGCGCCAGCTTTCGCCATTTGGTTTTCTTCCTAAAGTTGCTACATTACCACCTATGTTCACAAACGCCGATGTAATCCCCTGACTTTTGCATATCTCTACAAACTTAGCGCTGGCAAAACCCTTACCAATGCCACCTAGATCTATGCTTTGCCCTATTTGACGTAATCCGGCCTTTGTTTGGTTAGGATCAAGTATTACATCGCGATAATTTACCAAAGGAAGCACTTGCTTGATCAAAGTGTCTGGCGGTTTGGCGTCACTTTTATTTACGTTCCATAAATTGACCAAAGGACCAACGGTGATATCAAAACCGCTTTGGCATATCCCTGCTATTTGAACCGCCTGCGTTAATACATCATATGTTTCGGGACTCAGCTTTTGTGGTGATAATCCGGCGTGTTTATTGATGGCGCTTATCTCGCTATTTGGTAAAAAACGACTGAGTAAATGCTCTAACCGTAAAGCTGCCCGCTTAACTTCTTGCAAGGATGCATCGGCATTCTCGCCATAGGCCTTAAGGCTCATCACTGTACCCATACATGGGCAAGTAGATTCAGCAAGCGGTATTGGTACCAATAATACTCCTCGTTTCAAACCCTTTTGATCCGGCCAGCCAACCTATTTGCACACCTTGCACCAGCAATACTACCAGCCCGGGCGTAACCTGACCAACCTGGCAAAGATGTTACCCCCGGCAACTAACAAAATGACAATGCCGTTCATTAGCACAATAAAGCCAAACAAAGGTGCACCCGTCATTGATTCTGTGGTAGGGCTAGCTTCCACACCAATAAAAGCGCTTGGATGCATTAATGCGGCAATACCAAAAGCACCCCATAGTATGAGCATGAACCCTACCCATACGGCAACAGCTCGTTTATAACCACTTAACTGATATAACCGTGAAAGCATAATCATCCCCCTTTTACGCTGGTGTTTTCCTATATACCCGCCATACGGGTTAAAGACTCTGCTAACTCAATTCCCAAATGCCAATAGGGCCCGAGCGCTGCATCCTCAAAACACCAACAGTGACCAAGTACACAATCTACCAACCCACTGGCAGCCAAAATTTCTTGGGAATAACCTAATTCAGAGCTGAGTATACGCAAACGAGCACGCACCAGCGCCTGACGCTGTGCAATTGATAAATGGGTAGGTAGCTGATTATGTAAAAACCGACCTACTTCTAAACATGGTGCGCCGATCACACCTTTTGGGTCAATAGCCAGCCAACCCGCCTGCTGATCAAACACAATGTTTTCGTGATGCAAGTCGCCATGTAACACAACATCAGTTGATTTAGTCCGTTCTATCTCACTAAAAGCTACCTCTGCTGCGCTAATCAAGTGGCGGGGCATGCGTTCTTGAGGGTCCCATGTTGTCCGTGTCAACCGGAAGGCGCGCTCCACCCATTCGGAAAATAACGGAAACGTATGATCAGGCGGCACAGGTTGAGCAATTTGCCGCATCACCTCCGCCGCTATGCGCGTTTCTTCATCGTTATCTCCTAGCGACCAGAGCATGGTCCCTGGCTGAACGCGTTGCATTAAGATGGCGCCTAGGTTTAAATCGGTATCAAGTAAGCGTACAGCTCCTTGACCTGCATAAAGGTGGAGGGCAGCCATTTCGGTGAATAGTTCCGCATGCGGCACTCCTACCTTTAACGCTACAGCCTCACCGGTAGTTGTGGTGGCAAACTCAATGTAGTTTATACTCAGCGCAGTACATATGCGGCTTTCGTGAAGGCCCCATTTACGCCTACATTGAGCCACTATACTTGGCAAACGTGGCAGCCATTCTCGCCCTCGCTCGCCAAATATCCGCTGTATTGTATCTATAAATTCTATTCGTAAATTCACTGCATCTTACCCTTGTGTAACGTACGAGTCTTCTAGCAGTGCGTTTAACGCATTGGTTATAGCTTCGTTAATTCTTTCGTGCATTGCCTTACGAGAAATGGTTTCACCTTCGGCAACTAATTTATCTACAAAAATAGGCTGACCAAACCTTATATGAATGCGTCTGCCACCCCATTTAATAGCGGCAGGCACAATAGGCGCATTTATACGCTGACTTAGCATAGCTGCGCCTGCTTTCAGATCGCCAAGACCCTTAATATCCTTGCGCCGTGTACCTTCTACAAAGATGCCTAGTACCTGCCCGTTTTTTAGCACCTCAATTGCCGCATTTATAGCTTTCCGATCTGACTCACCACGTTTAACCTGAACTGTCCCCCACTTGCGCATGAGCCAAGCCAAAAAGGGATTGCGAAAGAGTTCATCTTTAGCCATAAAATGCACTTGGCGTTTTACAACAGCACCAATGCAGAAAGGATCAAAGTTGCTTTTGTGATTGGAGGCCAAAATAACCGGACCCTTAACGGGTATGTTTTCCGTGTGCGAAACTACGAATTTATTAAGTAGGAAAAGGCAAAGGTAGATTTTTGCTATGGTTGTGCCAATAGAGTACCACATATGCTGTATCGTCCCCTTCTTAAACTAAACCACATCGCGACGTTGAAACGCCCACATGGCCACTGCAAAGAATAATACAACGGCAACACCAAATACCAGCCAGCTTTCACTGGCGACACTGAGTTTATCTATTACCTCTACTGGCTGCCAATAATGAAAGAGCGATATGTTCTTGAGCCAATCAACCTTATCGGTAATGTTGCCCAACACATCGGCTAACCACATGGCCAAAAGTGTACCTAAGCTGATGCCCACAACCCGCCCGCTACCCGTCGATAACGCCGATACCATATAGGCGAAACTCCCGATAGCCATCGTCAATAACCATCCTATAGCAAATAACAATAGCATAGAGTCAAGCGGAACATCAACATTGTGAATCAAACCCGGAATATATAACGTTAAAATGGTGACTAAATTCAACGCAGCAGCGTAGGCGGCCATGGCTAAATATCGTACAAATGCCACCTGCAGACGCGAAACTGGTTGGGCTAGTGTAGCTTCCATAGTGCCATCGTCAACCGCTCCTGCCAACGCATTAGCAGCAAAGGTAATTATAGCCGCGCTAACAATGAATATCCAAAACAAATTTAGGTACTCTATCCCCAAGAATCCGCCGATCGTGGCGAAATCCAGGTTTGCGCCGCCAAAAATAGCCATTAGTTCCGGCGTTAGCATTGATTGAACGAGATCCAGGTAATCCGCATTTTTTTCTATTAGCGGGTAGAACGCTACTATTAACCATCCGTATAATGTGATACCTAGCGAATACCATAAGAGCGTATTACGCCGCAGATGCAATGATGATTTAAAAATTGTCCAGTTCACGATAACGCCCCTTCCTGTGTATGACCGTAATACTGCAGGAAAACCTCTTCTAACGAGGCGTGCTCCACTGTAATATCAATGATTGGAAGCTCTAAAAACTGGCGCAAAACGCCGTCGATATCTTCAGAAACCCGCGCTCTCAACACATTATCGCCAATGCGCTCCACGGCAGTTTTTGTACTGATACTCTGGATAAACTGCTCTGGAATGGGTTCGACATAAGTAACTTCAACAGTGCGAATTGCTTTGGTAAGCAAAACCCCCACTGCTTCCTCAGCAACTACTCTTCCATCGCGAATAATAGCAATGCGGTCACAAACCCGCTCCACCTCTGGAAGAATATGGCTGCTAAGAAAGACTGTAGCCCCAGAATGCACACGTTCTTCAATAATATCGAAAACAACCTGTTGATTAAGCGGATCAAGGCCACTAGTTGGCTCATCTAAAATAAGCAGATCCGGATTATGCATCAAAGCAATAATGAGGGCCAGTTTTTGCTTATTACCTTTAGAAAGCTCACGAATTTTACGCGCAGGGTCAAACTCGAGCCTTGCGCATAGCTCAGCTTCGGCGGGGCCACTGCCACCACGCAGGCCGGAGACATAATCGAGCATCCAGCGTCCCGATTGCTTCTCA
>CAYMKM010000145.1:0-1092 GCA_964390985.1 uncultured Clostridia bacterium
GCTGTAACTGACGGCAGAAGTCGGAGATGCGGTCTGATTCTTTGTAGCGTAGGTTCTCTATGTTGTAAAAGCGGGAGGTTCCCTGGGCGAGTGCGGCAGCGGCTACCATGGCTAGGACGGCATCGGTGGCCTGATCGCCATTGAACTCAATAGCTTGCAACGGGCGACCACCGCGCAAGCGCACTTCTTTTTTGGTGTGGTTGTAGGTGATATCGGCGCCCATGGCGTTTAACACCCGCAATATAGCGCTCTCACCTTGGCCATCCGTATTATCGAGGCCAGTTACAGTTATATCGGATTGTGTAACTGCGGCAGCGGCTAAAATGGCGGCAGCACCGGGCCAATCGCCAGGGATATAATGTTCACCAGGCAAATAGGGTTGCGGGCCATCAATGCGAAATAGGCGTTTATCGGCGCTGGCGGTTACATTGATGCCGCTGTCGGTTAACACCCGTAAGGTTTGATTTATAATGAGGGCCGAGCGCTGCACGCCGGTGACGACAATTTCGCTTGTGCCGATCAGCAATGGGGCTAAAAACAGCAAGGCCGATGTGAATTGCGATGAAACAGCACCCGATACCTCTACTCGCCCGCCGTAGCGTAGGCCGCCTTGAATGGTAATGGGCAAGCGACCTTGGTTAGATGTAGAAGGGCAACCCAATGTTTGTAGGGCGGCTAGTAAGTCGCCATGCGGGCGCTGGCCTAGCGAAGCGGGGTATGGTGTGGTGAATCGGGTTGGAGTGGGAAGTGTGGCGGCTACTCCCATTAAAAAGCGAGCAACAGCGCCAGCGTTGCCAACCGATAATTCACCAGGAGAACGCAAAGGCCCAGCTCCTACTATTTGTAACTCACCGGGTGTTGCAGTGATATGCGCACCCAAATGTCGGCAGCAATCTATCATTACATTGGCATCATCAATGGTGGCGGGGTTGACCAATCGGGAAGTCCCATTAGCGAGCGTAGCGGCTAGTACATAGCGAGAGGTGTAATTTTTAGAGCCTAAGGCACTTATGTGTCCAGCTAGGTGGCTAGTTGGGTAGACGGTAGCGATCATGCAGTAACCTCCTTTGTCACAGTAATCATGTGTAGTTA
>CAYMKM010000145.1:1192-4427 GCA_964390985.1 uncultured Clostridia bacterium
AGGTTTAGGTTTGCCCCTAGTCCCACTGGTTTTGCTCACATAGGCAGTGCCCGCACGGCACTGTATAACTACTTGCTTGCTCAGCATATGGGCGGTCAGTTTATACTGCGCATTGAGGATACCGACCGCAACCGTTATGTACCTGGTAGCGTGGAAGATATTTTACATAGCTTCGCAACACTGGGTATTAAATGGGATGAAGGGCCAGATAAAGGTGGCCCATACGGACCGTACTATCAATCAGAGCGGTTGTTTATCTACCATGATTACTTGCATAAATTGATTGATGCGGGTTGGGCGTACCCGTGTTTTTGCAGTACAGAACGTATAGAGCAGGTGCGCAAAGAGCAAGAGGCGGCAGGTATAGCATCGCATTATGATCGCCATTGCCGCCAATTGGATCCCGAACAAGCACGAGCAAAAATGGAAAGCGAGCCTTATGTAATTCGCTTTAAAACGCCACTCGATGGCACCACCGTGGTTCACGATATGCTACGCGGTGAATTAAAATTCGATAACGCTACCTTGGATGATCATGTCTTATTGAAGCGGCGGCGGTCTGGTGAGAAATTTGCTTGGCCCACCTACCATGGCAGCAGCCCGATAGACGACCATCTAATGAACATTACCCACATTGTACGGGGTGACGAATGGCTACCCTCTACGCCCAAGCATAAAATGCTATTTGAGGCGTTTGGTTGGCCGGTGCCCTCTTTTGCCCATCTACCAGTGATACTTTCACCCTCTGGCAAAGGGAAAATGTCTAAGCGTGACGGCACTACCGCCATACGTGACATGATATCCATGGGTTACTTACCAGCTGCGTTAGTGAATTTCCTATTACTTATTGGCTGGTCGAGCGGGGATGATCGTGAGCTTTACACTATTGATGAAGCAGCAAAAGTGTTCTCCTTTGCCGGATTGGCAAAATCGCCAGCGGCTTATGATCCAGAGAAACTAGACTGGTTTAACGGCATGTATATTCGTTCCCTACCGTTGGAAGATTTGGCCGATAAGCTGGTGCCATATTTGGCTAAAGCTGGTTATATTTCTGCTACACCCAGCCCAGCAGATATGGATTACATCATGCAAATAACACCGCTATTACAAGAGCGGTTAACCTTGTTAAGTGATGTGGTTGACCAGGTACACTTCTTCTACAACGATGTTGAAGATTACGAAACCACCCTGCTGCTGCCAAAGAAAACTAGCAAAGAGCAGGTAGAGCAGGTTTTAGCTGGCGCATTGGAATGCCTGGCCGATGAAAGCGAATTCACAGGCGAAGTGCTCCATGACAAATTAAAAGCGCTCGCTACAACACTGGGGTTGAAAACTGGTCAGGTGTTTATGCCCTTGCGCGTGGCTGTCACCGGCCGTACAGTGAGTCCGGGTAGTGTAACCGACATTATGGCAGTGTTAGGCCCGGAGAAGAGCAGGCAGCGCATAAAACTAGCTGCTAAGAAGCTTGCTAGCCTTACTGATGCGGCTTCGTTGAACGAACATAACGGCCATACCAGTTAGCGCTAGTGCTGTACCCCCAACCTGAGCTACAGTCAGCTTTTCGCCTAGAAAAATGAGACTGCCGATCAGGGCAACAAGGGGTGTAATGAGCCCAAAAGAACGGGCTATCCACACGGGGAAGAAATCAAGAGCGTAGTAGTATGTGAGCAAAGCCAGCGTTTGAATAATGCCGGTAGCAATTACACCGGGTAAAACAGCTTTATTGAGTAGCAAAGGAGCCGCAGCCCAACTGCGGCTTATTGTTATCACTACGGTGAGAAAAAGGCCGGCCACCAATGTATTAAAGTAAACTATAGCTGCTCCGCTTAGCGTACCTAATCCATATTTAATAATAATAGCGTTAATAGCCAGTAATAAACCTACTGTAAGCAGGTAGAGATCACCAATAGATTGCAAATGAAAATCAGTGAAAGAGATGCCCAATACCATAATTACGCCACAAAGCATTAAACCACCGCCAGCTAGTTCTAGCGGATGCGTGCGTTCTTTGTATAGAAGGTACCCTAACAATAGGCCAAATAAAAGATCGGTACGCATGAGAATACCCGCATTTGCAGCGCCACTCATGTTAACACCCACAAAAGTTAAGGTTGTTAGAATACCATTCAAAACCCCTACACTCACCCATTGGCGCCAACGGCCTAAACCGCTAATTACTGCGGGCCATTGGCCAGTAAAGGTGAACCACAAGTTCAGGATCATATTACAAGTGGCAAACATGCCCCAAGATAAAACCAAAGAACTCACTTTCTCGCCGATAACACGCATTATTAGCAGTTGGGCACCTAACAAAACACCGTGAGCTATGCCAGCGGTAAGCGCTGTGGGTGTAGCATTAGCGGGCGTAGTGGACGTAGTAGCAGCCAATATGGCAACTCCTTTATAATGGACCATTATGATTATGCAAAAGACAGTATCGATTTTATCACAAAGAACCTGCTAATTGAGATCCTCCGTCTATCATTTGTTCGCAGTAGCGTTAAATGATATAATAGAAGGGATTCGCCTTTACATTTCGGCGCTAAATGCCTAGCTCCTAGGGCAGCGGAGGAACCATTTTTGGGGTTAATCCTTCTCACCAGCGAAGGTAGGGATGCACGCAGTCCCGCACCCGTCAGCTAACTTCGCAAGCGTAATGCGTACTTCGCGGCCGCTTCATCTGCGGAAAGAGCGCCAGCAATGGCGTTGCCCAGCGGATTAGTGAGCCCTATATGAATTACGTTTTCGCGGAGGCAGGCATGCAGCATATCATCACTACTGCACTATTAATGGGATGCGCCTTGTTTTTTGTCGGGGGCCTTTCTGTATTTTTACCAGGGCTGAAACCTGCCCGTGCTCGTATTTTATGTGCATACACGGCGCTTATGGGCTCCCTTAGCTGGTTGTTGGCCAGCTGTTTAGGCTTGTACCATGTAGCGGGTGGTAGCTGGTATACTATCGGGTTCAATTGGCTATGGACTTGGCAATTGGACTCTTTGAGCAGTTTCTTCCTTTTACTAGTGGCCGGAGCCGGGGCGCTGGCGGCTGTATACAGCATGGGTTACGCCCGCTCATATGATGCTAGTGGAGGGCGGGTATTAGGCAGCGCGTTTAACCTATTTTTGCTCTCTCTAGGCTTGGTTTTAACGGCCAATGGCGTATTCCCCTTTTTGCTTTCGTGGGAGTTTATGGCTGTAACATCGGTGTTTTTGGTTGGCCTGGATCATACCAAACC